>NZ_MUFL01000032.1:0-33984 GCF_001995355.1 Salinivibrio sp. PR919
AGCTTCAATACTGCCGTTTCCGCTCGACTTGCATGTGTTAGGCCTGCCGCCAGCGTTCAATCTGAGCCATGATCAAACTCTTCAATTAAAGTTTTTTCGAAACCGAAGTTTCAGCTCAATGAATACTGATTACTGTTTCTCTCCGAAGAGAAAAACGAATTGACTGTGCCGAACAACTGTAAAAGTTGTCGTTTGGTCACTCAGTTCATCGAATAAATCTTTTTGTCTATTCTCAACGAGTGCCCACACAGATTGCATAGGTCAAATTGTTAAAGAGCGTTGACTTGCGAAGCGTTGCTTCGCTCGGTCAGGGCTGCGTATATTACTCGCCTTGCCGACGAAGTCAAGAAGAAATTTTATCTTTTTGTTGATGCCAACCGGCGAAAACAAAACCTCTTTTTGACTCCCCTAACGCGTTGTCTGCGTTAAGTAGGTGGGCTATCTTAATCATTTAAAAACTGACGTCAAGCGTTTATTTTTATTTGATTTTTTGCCCCGACATGGCCGCTGAGCCCTTGCCCTGTGTGCCGTGTCGATGGAGGCGCATTATAGCGACCCGGATCACACTGACAAGGGTTTTTCGCGTTTTTTATTTCGAGTGGACAATAATCCACCTAAAATGATGAATAACCAGCGATTTGAAACATTATAGCTACGCGCCTTTTACCAAGAAGTAACGCTGGTTGATTTTCTAAGAACCATTTAAGGGTACGCCGCTGCCAAATTGTCTTGCGTACCATCACTTTATTACTTGTATTAACGCTTATGACGCTTATGAAATCACCAATTGCTTTTGTATTGATTATCACCATCGCCATCCTCGGTGCCATTGTGGTCAACCTAATGAGTACGGTTTCTCCCGCTTTGGCTTTCGCTGCAGGTGCAGTTATCAGTGGTATTGCCTGCTTATATGCTCCCCAAGCTACAGTGACCGTTGCAACAAAAGAGGAAGAGCCCCCTCAGAGTAAGACGATTTATGTCGGCAACCTGCCCTATCGCGCCAATGAAAATGATGTGAAGTCCCTGTTTGGCGAGCATGGAGAAGTATTTGCGGTACGGTTAATGAAGGACAAGCGTACCGGTAAACGTCGTGGCTTTGGTTTTGTTGTGATGGCGGCTGCGCATGCAGATGATGCTATCGATGCCCTAAACAACAATGTTTACGGCGAGCGAACACTTAAAGTGCGTGAAGCGAACGATCCAAAAAAGCGGGAGCATAGCTAACGCGCTCTAATCCAATCGAGCGGATATAATCAGACAAGGCGGCGGCTTTTATAGGCGTCGCCGTCGCGTATGCGCGATTGCCATCACTGTTATCGCTAGTGATAGATGCTTGCGGCGTGACCAATGAGGCAACACGACGTGCAATGGCACTGCCGGAGTCAACCACCTGGACCTGTTTACCCATCGCCGCCTGTATTTCATCATGTAAGAGTGGAAAGTGGGTACAGCCTAGCACCAAGACATCGATGTGCGAATCAAACGGTGCAAGTATGGCGCTAAGGTCTTGCTGATTCACCGCCTCCCCTCGCAGTTTACGCTCTGCCATATGTACTAATGCTGTTGTCCCTACCGAGACAATTCGGCAATCTTTGGCGAAATCTGCGATCAGTTGTGCCGTATAAGGCCGGCTGACGGTGGCTGGGGTCGCGAGCAGACCGATAGCTTTGTGTTGACTCAAAGCCGCCGCTGGCTTGATCGCTGGTACCACGCCAACAACCGGTATAGAGAGTGCGTCGCGCAGTGTCGGCAGCACAAGTGTCGAGGCTGTATTACACGCAATGACGATGATATCGACTGCATGGCGCTCACAGGTCGCTTTGATCAGAGTGAGCACGCGATGCACTAGGCGTTGGTCTTCTAATTCGCCATAGGGGAAAGCGGCATTGTCGAACAAATAGGTATATTGAGCGCTCGGCAAGCTTGCCTTGATCGCTTGGTAGACAGATAAGCCTCCGACACCGGAGTCAAAGATCAGAATATGGGGTTGCGCCATGATCCAGCCACTCAATAAAAAAACGCCCTTATCATAACGATAAAGGCGTGATTAAAGCTAGTTTCGCCGTGAAACAGGCACTAGTACTGATAGTCTAACGTCATAAAATAGCCGCGTTCAGCTGACGGATAACCACCCGCGGTTTCGTAGTCTTTATCAAATACATTATCGACTTTACCTTTTACGGTCAGATTATCGGTCGCCTGATAGGATGCAGTGACCGCCCACAGGCTATAGCTTCCCAACATCTCTCCACCGGCATAATCCAGACGTTCACTTTGATACTGCCACTGAGTACCGAGCTGCAGTCGCTCCCATTGGTAGGATGCATCCCATTTCGCTATCCGTTTAGCGCGACGAGCAAGCTGCTCACCTGTTTGTTCATTTTTAGGATCTTTATATTCTAACGATATACGGTTATTTAAAGCGTGCACATCAAAATTGGCAATAAACTCAACGCCTTCGATCTTAGCTTTGCCCACGTTTTGGTTCTGACCGTTGGGGTAACTACCTGCATACTGAATGAGATTATCAATGCGATTGATATAGCCGGTGAGTGACCAATCAACGTCAGCGGTCACGCCACGAAGAGCAAGCTCGGTGTTGGATGACTCCTCCGGCTTGAGCGTTGCATTACCGCCCCATCCGTAAAGCTCAGTCAGACTTGGTGCCTTAAAAGCAGTACCGTAGCTAGCGACCAATTGATACCCTTCCGCTATCGCAAGACCCGCACTCGTCTGCCACGTCGTATGCTGTCCGTATTGTTCGTTATCATCCGAGCGTGCGCTTGCCTCAATAGATAGTGCTTCTACTGGGCTAAATTGCGTTAAAAGGTAAGTGCCCAGGT
The DNA here is from genome assembly GCF_001995355.1 of Salinivibrio sp. PR919. Taxonomy (NCBI): domain Bacteria; kingdom Pseudomonadati; phylum Pseudomonadota; class Gammaproteobacteria; order Vibrionales; family Vibrionaceae; genus Salinivibrio; species Salinivibrio sp. PR919. The sequence goes on from NZ_MUFL01000032.1 coordinate 2,844, forward strand.
TATCGCGCGGGTTGATTGCAATATCATCGGGGTTGGTAATCAAGCTTCCTTCATTAAAGGTATCTTGACGATAATCCACACCACCACCAAGCAGCCAATCCTCCGTGGCTTGATACTGGAGTCCCAACGAGGTAGAGATTTGCTCAACATCTGAAGTTTTATTGTTTTTACGGTCACTGCCAGGGCTGTAGTCAAAGTTTTCTTGTTGGGAGATTTCTGCGCTGAGTGTTGCACTCCAAGTATCAGAGCGATAGTTCAGCGTGCTGGCCAGTGCTTGGCTTTCTAACCAACCATGTTTTAAGCTACCAAAATTATCGTAATCGTACTCATTCTGGTACCAGCGCCCCGTCACATCGGCCGACCAAGATGTATTCCAGCGATGACTGTAGCCAAGCTGCGCATTGCGGCCGGTAAAACCATGCTGATCTCCCCGGTTGCTCGCCGTTGGATGAACATTATATCCATCATTCGACTCATACCCAGCAATACCAGAGAAGTGACCGTTATCGCCTAATTTTGTTGCCCATGCGCCACTAACAGCATGATGATCCAAACTGCCTACGGTCGCTGAGACATTGGCTCGCTCTCTATTGCTTTTGGTGATGATATTGATCACCCCACCAATCGCGCTCGACCCATAAAGTGTGGCGCGTGCGCCGCGAATAATCTCAATACGCTCGATACTGTTTACTGGGATCTGATTAAAATCCACCGAGCCTTTGATGGATGACGCCATACGCATGCCATCAATCAAGACTAAAGAGTGGTCTGATTCCGTGCCGCGCATAAAAATAGAGGCAATTTGTCCACGGCCCCCACTTTGCGCAATCTCAATGCTCGGCACCGTACGCAATACATCGACAAGGCTTCGCGCCTGCAAGCGTGCAATGTCTTGACGTGTCAAAATGGTTGCTGATTGCAACACTGAGGCATCGGACTGTTCAAACCGACTTGCCGTCACCACCACCGTTTCGGTGTTTTGCTCGGCCCACGCGCTCACAGGGAGTAATGACGCCGCCACTAGGCTCGCCACAATCTGTTTGTTCATTGGTTATTCCTTTCTATCGCGAGAATATGCAGCATTGTGCTGCGGGGCGGGCTGTGTTCGGACTTAAGAGCGTGGCTTTCGCCGCCTACTGCTAACGACTTCCCATCGCATACTGTTAAACAGTATTGGCGACAGTGTCTGGCCTAGCGCCGAGTTAGGGTCGTTCTCTTACACCGCTGCGCGTCAGTTGCGGATTCTCACCGCATTCCAGTGACCAACAGGCTTATACTTGCTGATCACGTACCCGCCCACGGATAGTAGCCGTCTAGATGGATATTGTCCATTGATACCCCTATCGAATAAAGGAGAATCGTGAGCAAGGGTGGACATGGCTGGGGATTTGTCTAAAATCTGCGCTCATTTTCCAATCGCTGAGGCAGCCATCATGACCAAGGCTCACACCGCCGTTGACTACGACACACAGCTTGCTGAGAAAGTCCAACGACTCACTACCCAACTCGCGCCGTTTCATGCGCCTGAGCTAGAGATCTTTCGCTCACCGGAAACCCACTATCGGATGCGCGCAGAGTTTCGAGTATGGCATGAAGGCGACGACCTGTATTACATCATGTTTGATCCTGCGACCAAGCAGAAATATCGGGTCGATACCTTTCCTGCCGCAAGCCGTTTGATCAATGACCTCATGCCGCTATTGATGGATGCCATCAAGCCTAACGACGCGTTGCGACGTAAGCTCTTCCAAGTTGATTTTCTCTCCACTTTAAGCGGTGAGATCTTGGTGTCTTTGCTGTATCACCGCCAGCTAGACGAAGAGTGGGACGAGGCCGCGCAAGCGCTTAAACAACGTTTGAACGATGAGGGCTTTAACCTCAACCTGATTGGCCGTGCGCGCAAGCAAAAGAAAGTGCTAGACCGCGACTACGTTTTGGAAAAACTCAATGCCGATGGTCAGACATTGATCTACCAGCAAATTGAAAACAGCTTTACCCAACCAAACGGGCCCGTGGCGGAGAAAATGCTGGAATGGGCCATTGATTGCACCCGCGATAGCCAAGGTGATTTGCTGGAGCTGTATTGTGGGAATGGCAACTTCTCACTGGCATTAGCGAAAAACTTTCGCCGCGTCCTCGCCACCGAGCTGGCGAAACCCTCGGTACAATCGGCGCAATACAATATTGCCGCGAATCACATCGACAATGTGCAGATTATTCGTATGTCTGCCGAAGAGTTCACTCAAGCGATCAATGGCGAGCGCGAATTCCGCCGCTTAAAAGACCAAGGGGTGACGCTAAGTGACTATCAGTGCAATACCATCTTTGTCGATCCCCCTCGTGCGGGCATGGATGATGAAACCTGCAAAATGGTGCAAGGTTACGATCGGATTTTATATATCTCCTGTAACCCTGAGACTTTGGTCGAGAACCTAGAACGCCTCAGCCAAACACACCGCATTAGTCGCTGTGCGCTGTTCGACCAATTCCCGTTCACCCACCATACCGAAGCGGGTGTGTGGTTGGAGCGTAAATAGTCACAGGAAGCGAGTTCGTTACAACGTAAAAAGGCGTCTTTCGACGCCTTTTTTATTCACTCGTTAGTGTGCGATTCGCCGCGCGGGGCTTATACGTCAGAGGCAGTATCGTTTTTTGCTTTGCGGCTGAAAAAGCCCAGCTTATGACCCACCCAAAACGCCAGTACCATAGCAACCAAAATCGAGAAGAAGTTACCGCCCAATTCTGGCATTTGCATACGCATAAACGCAGAGTACCCAAACGCACCCACTAAGAAACACGCAAACGCGATCAGCGGCGTACCTTCAGTGAGGGGTTGGCGCTCATGCAATTGGTAGCAAGCATGTACCGCCAACACAAACGCTAGAATGGGAAAGATAGAAAACGCCACACCACCGATAAAAAGCGTAGCGAGAGTGGCACTGCCACAAATACCTGTGATCAATGACAGTACTAAGAATTTACGCTCAGATTTAACTTGCTCATGTTCCATGTTTTCACCTGTTATGACAGCTTTTTCTGTAATGCCCGCCGCTCACGATCTTTACGATACCAGTAAGCTCCCTTGGCTATCATGCGCAATTGTATCACCATTCGCTCGGCCAATTCTGCCCGTGAATGTGTATCAAGATCTAACGCTTCCGCGCCGGAGTTGAATACCAAGATCACGCAGGCTTCAGCCTGATTGTACGCTTCTTCATAGGTGAGCTGCGTGCGAGACTGCAAATACTCGGTCAATTCTGCGACAAAGTGCTGAATTTCTCGTGCTACAGCCGCACGGAACGCCGCTGAGGTGCCAGAACGTTCGCGAAGCAGCAAGCGAAAAACGTTGGGGCTGCTTTCAACAAATTCCATAAAGGTTTCGACCGAGGTACGCACCACGCTGCCTTCAGCGGCAATACGCTGACGGGCTTGACGCATCAGCTGACGAAGCAGGAGCCCCCCTTCATCGACCATGGTTAATCCCAACTCATCCATGTCTTTAAAGTGGCGATAAAATGAGGTTGGCGCAATGCCTGCTTCTCGCGCGACTTCTCGCAAACTCAAACTCGAGAAGCTTCGCTCTGCACTTAATTGGCTAAAGGCCGCATCAATCAATGAGCGACGCGTCTTTTCTTTTTGTTCTGCTCGAATACCCATCACACTCAACCTGCAGTCATCATGGCGCCACTATACGCATTTTTACGTCCTAAATCAGCCAAACACCCTCTTGAACAGCGCCTTGCCTTTCCCCTGCTCACATCCAGATCATGCAGGAAAGTTAACCTTACTGCCAATAAGCGTTAAACTGGTCATAAATGGATGTTGCAATAATGAAAATAAGGTTTGAATCCTATGAGCAAGTCGAATCCTCGCCCTGTTGACCATTTTGATGCGATCGTAATAGGGAGTGGCCCAGGCGGCGAAGGCGCGGCAATGGGGCTAACCAAGGCGGGCAAGCGCGTGGCCGTGATAGAACGCGAAAGCACTGTCGGTGGTGGCTGTACCCATTGGGGCACCATTCCTTCCAAAGCACTGCGTCACACCGTTAGCCGGATTATTGAATTTAATCAAAGTCCGATCTACACCCAGAACACCAAAAGTATTCACAGTACCTTCTCTCAAATCCTAAGCCATGCCGATTCCGTGATTGGCAAACAAACGCGCCTTCGTCAGGGTTTTTACGATCGCAATCAGTGCACGCTGCTCCATGGTATGGCGGAATTTGTTGACGCACATACTTTAGCCGTTCGCCACCCTGACGGCAGCAAAGAACATTACACCGCCGATCATTTTGTGATTGCGACTGGCTCACGCCCTTATCAACCAGCCGATGTCGATTTTAGCCACGCACGTATTTACGACAGTGATTCAATTCTGTCACTCAAGCATGATCCGCGCCACGTGATTATTTATGGCGCAGGCGTGATTGGCAGCGAATATGCATCTATTTTTCGTGGGCTTGGCGTTAAAGTCGACTTAATCAATACCCGTGATCGCTTGCTTTCATTCTTGGATAACGAAATTTCCGATGCCCTGTCATACCATTTTTGGAATAGCGGAGTCCTGATCCGCAATGATGAAACCTATGAGCGCATTGAGGGCACAGATGATGGCGTCATTGTCCATCTTGCCTCAGGTAAAAAAATGAAAGCCGACTGCCTGCTCTATGCTAACGGTCGCACCGGTAACACAGATACGTTGAATCTTGGTGCGGTGGGACTGACGCCCGACTCTCGCGGCCAGCTGAGCGTCGACGACAATTACTCGACCGAGGTTGACCATATTTATGCGGTTGGGGATGTGATTGGCTATCCAAGTTTGGCCAGCGCGGCCTATGATCAGGGACGGGTCGTCGCAGAAGCAATTAGCCAAGGCAATGCCAATGCACGCCTCATTGAACATATTCCCACCGGGATTTATACCATCCCAGAAATCAGTTCTGTGGGGAAAACGGAGCAAGAGCTCACGGCAGAGAAAGTCCCGTATGAAGTCGGCCGCTCGCAATTTAAACATCTCGCTCGCGCCCAAATTGCCGGGATGGATGTTGGCAGTTTAAAGATCCTCTTTCATCGCGATACCCRTGAGATTTTGGGGATCCACTGCTTTGGTGAGCGTGCCTCAGAGATCATTCACATTGGCCAAGCGATTTTTGAGCAAAAAGGCGCCGGTAATACCATCGACTATTTCGTCAATACCACCTTTAACTACCCGACCATGGCCGAAGCGTACCGCGTTGCTGCACTCAACGGCTTAAATCGCTTGTTCTAAGCGGTACTAATCGCTGTCTCTTACCAAAAAACGGCACCCGAGGGTGCCGTTTCGCGCGACTGTTACGATGCACGCAATATCGAAGACCAAGCGAGCGATTCATCACCCAGAACAATAAAATTGGGGTTTTGTAACGAGTCACGCTCGTTATATGACAAGGGGTCCAACTCGGTACTTAAAATCCGCCCCCCTGCTTGTTCGACAATGCATTGGGTGGCTGCCGTATCCCACTCCCCTGTCGGACCTAGACGCAAATAGCAATCTACCGCGCCTTCAGCGACCAAACACGCTTTCAATGCTGCGGACCCTAGTGGCACCAAATCATAGTTGATCTCAGGGGCGAGTTTTTCTGTCACGGCATGAATATCTTGACGACGGCTAATGGCAATAGAGAGCGAGGTAATGGCCTCTTCTCGCTTCATTGTCGAGATGCGATGCATTTCGCCATCGGGGGTGATTTTCCACGCCCCTTTTTCTTGGCACGCATAATAAGTCACACCCGAGACCGGGGCATAGACCACTCCCATCACCGGATGGTTATTTTCCACCAGCGCAATAATGGTGGCAAAATCGCCACTTCCCGCAATAAACTCTTGGGTACCATCCAGTGGGTCAATCAACCAGTAACGTTGCCATTGCTGGCGATCACTAAGCGGCACACCACAATCTTCTTCCGATAACACCGGAATATCCGGGGTTAATGCCGTCAGTTTCTCGCTGATCATTTTATGTGCGGCAAGATCCGCGCTGGTGACGGGGGTTTCATCGCTTTTGGTCATTTCCTCGAAATCACCGTCTTGGTAAATATCGAGAATCACTTGTCCCGCTGCACGGGTAATTTCAATCACATCGGGCAACAACTCAGGCAATGGCATGCCTCACCTCTCAGATTGTAAGTACTTCAGCGCCATCATTAGTGCGGTGATACTGCGCGCTTCACAGAAATCGCCGTGGGTCAGCAACTCCTCCGCTTGAGCTAATGGCCAACGGATCACCTCAAGTGGTTCGGGTTCATCCCCTTCCAAGGTTTCAGGATACAAATCACGTGCCAACATCAGTGTCATACGGCTTGAGAAATACGACGGAGCCAATACGACCTCTTTGAGTGGAATAAGCTCGCGGGCGCCCAAACCTATTTCTTCTTTCAATTCACGCACCGCTGCCTGCTCTGGCACTTCCCCTTTATCGATTAACCCTTTTGGAAAGCCTAGCTCATATCGCTCCGTGCCGGCTGCATATTCCCGCACCAGCAACAAATCCCCCTGTTCGGTCAGCGGCACCATCATGACCGCATTGCGGCCCGAAGGCTTCATGCGTTCATAGGTACGATTTACGCCGTTACTAAACTGGAGGTCGAGCGATTCCACCTTAAATAAACGAGAAGCGGCAACCACTTGCTTAGACAGGATCTGGGGAGGTTTTCGCTGCGTCATATCCTATTTGCACCCTTTACTGATAAGCCTAACAGGCTTGATTAGCCTCGAAAAGAAAAGCGATAGCGCCCTTGTTGATCCGGCGCACCCAGCCAAGCAAGTGGCTCTTTCATTGGCGGTGGGAACGCGGCTTCCGGCTTGAGCCATCCCGAAACAGAGTATCGCCCCGACGGTGTGATTGACAATGAAAACTTATTACTCAGCGAGGAAGACGCGCCTTGGCCTTCGGCGAGAATACCTTGCTGCTCACAACGGAGTGTGGCACTGGCTGGGATGTCCGCTAAACGCCCCATTGGTAAGCGTAATGCGGCTTGCTGCCACTGCAGCTGACCATCGAGTCGCTGACAGCCCGCCTCGGTAAAGGCCAGATCGCGTAATACCAGATCCACATGGCCTTCAATCGCCATATTGGCAGGGAGTGCCACCGAACTGGCAAGCAAATCGGCCGGTGCTGACACCAGCGCACGGGATAAAGAAACAGCATGACCATCAAAGCCCACGGTTGCTTTCCCTTTCACCCCATCTGGGCTGCGAAGACGAATATTCGCTTCTAACGTTGCCGCGGTGAATAAACGGTGCACCTTAATATCCCAGCGAAGTGGCCCGACGGTGTAATCTTGCCAGCGTATTTGCGCAATGCGTCCTTTCCACACTGTCCCCTCAATCGCGCCCACGTTAAGTTCAGGCGGTAAGGGGGCCAGACGCAATAGTGATGCGGGTGCGTGGATCACGGCGCTGAGTACAAAAACCAGCGTACAAGCTAAGCCCAAGACTATTTTTTTCTTCATGACTATCGTTCTAATTGCAGGCGATTAACCTTCACAACCCCAGCGTTATCTGTCATTTCCGTATCAAGACGCACGACCTGAATGCCATGTAAACGAGCGAGTTGGTCGAGCCAACGCAAAAGTTGGTTAAATGGCAAAGGCTCGACACCCAATTGGACACTCGCCTCACCGGGCTGCAAGCGGGTAATGGTGACACTAAACTCCCCTGCGCTGGCCGCCACCACTTGGTTTAATGGCTGATTACTGCTGGTTGGTGCGCGACTGCTTGCACCTGACTGTGCGCGCAACTGAACAATTTGCTGATGCTTTTGCTGTACATCACTCAGCAAACGTCTCTCACTCGTGAGCGCTRCTCGGGCATTGTTCGCCTCGGCTTGAATCGGCGCAATGATCCCCCAGTACAAGACACTGAGCAGCATCACCAGTGCAGCCACCATCAATAAACGCTGCTCACGTTCACTGAGCGATTGCCAGCGTGCTTTTAACTGACTCATCATGATTCGCTCCTCAAGGTAAACTCACCACTTACGCTGTCACCATTACGGTTGAGCTGCCCAAGCTCAGTCGTATAGTGTTCGCTTAGCAAGCCGCGCAGTCGCTCAAACTGGGCAAAATCGCTGCCGGAGGCTCGGATCACTAAGACTTCACGTGCTGCTTGATAACGTAACGCTTGCAGGTGAATACCGGGCGTTTTTTCTAGCATCGGCGCTAATTTCGCTAACCAAGGCAAAAGCGCAGCATTGTGTTGCTGTCCTTCAAGACGCGCAATTTCCGCATCCATCTGTCGAACCATGTACGATTGCGTCGGGATGCGCTGGTACTGTGGCAACGTTTGGCGAAAAACAGACTCGCTCTGTGCGCGTAGCGCTTGAGCCTGCTGCTGGGTATCACGAATCGTCAGCCATTGTTCAACGCCCAATAAGGCGCTAATGGCTAACACTAAACAGGCGGCAGGCAATAAAGGTTTGAGCGTTTGCTTAGTCTGGCTTTGTGGCCGATAAGGTCCGGTTAGCAAGTTCGCAGACAGAGCATGACTTTGTGTCGCCAACAGCCCTATCACGGTATCACAGGGATGCCACTTAGCCTCTGCCTCATTCAGTCCACTGACTGGCCAATCAAGGTCAAGATGGGACGGACAATATCCATGCAAGGTGAGTGATGGGGCTTTGTCCTCGTTATCTGCGTCCACCGGATCTTGTTCCAGCGCCTTTTGTTGTTGGTTTCGCCACGCGTGCGCCCAAAAACGAAGCCAGTCACGCGATCCCACCACACCTTGACTGTCATGATGCCGACACAGCCATTGCTCACCCAGTGGCGCTACCGTCAAATGGTTTGTCTGCCACGGCAAACACAGCACATCGGGTAACCATTGCCGCGCATGGATATCTGCATCCGTTAGCGCTTGCTGCCAGGCTTGCATTTTGTCGTGGGCCACGACCGCTACGTGGGCAAGACTGCCCGCGACACTCAAAATACTGACGTGTACCCTGTCCACATCATCGGCCAATGCCTCTTCAAGTAAGTAAGGCACCACTTTATCGCGCTGACGCCGAGAGCCGGGCGGCAAGGTCACCGACCTGAGGGTCACCCAAGTGCTATCCACTAAGATCACCACACGCCGCGTTTGCGCTTGCTCCGTCAAGGCTGACAGATGATCGCATTCACCGGTCGCGGTGACCTGATTGTCACTCACACGCACCTGGGCCCAAAAGATCGGCTGGCTGGCATCACTGATCCTTATTATCAGTCGCTCGCTCACGCATTCCTCCAAAGCGACGACGCACCACAGTTGTGGTGCCATCGTCTTGATAGTGCAATAACGCCTGAATGTGACGTTGGGCAGACGCCACGGTCACATCGGCCTGTAATAAAAAAAACTCGCTGGTCACCGTGAGATGTGGGATCACTTGCTCACGGGCTTTGTCATCGAATTCACTCAGGTTTAACACCGCCATAAAGGCGTCGACATTTTTCCACCCAGCATCAGGGCGCTGGGCGATCACCTGTTTGGCTTGTTCTATCGACAGTGCAGGGGTAAACAGCGCCGCCAGCAAAGGCGCCTGCTTATCCGTCAGTGTATTGACATTGATTTTCAGCTCCGCACTGGGGATCGCACAAACCTGAGCGGATAAACGCTGAAAGACCTGCGCATTGACTCCTTTGACCGCACGCCACTCACTACGATCGGCCAACACGGCATCGGCCGTCACATAGGGAGGACGTAAACTCTCATAGTGGGCATCTTCGGCCCCGAGCGACTGGTCCAGTTGATTGTTTTCATCGACAAAGTCTCGCGTAGATTGGGCAATCACATCCGCTTGGTACTCATCATCGACCCCAYTGCCGACCAAGGCTCTGAGTACCGTCACTTCATAGGGCACCGCACTGCCTAGGGTCGCGCCACGCAGCTGCAAACTATTCAAATTAAAGCAGGCTTGTGCATCTCGTAAGTGACCACTTACTGTGCCACCTTCTAGCGGAAAGCTGCGCTCTTTCTCGGCCCAACTTTGACTTAAATTCACCGTTTCACTGCCAGATAAACTGTCTCGCAGCACCGCTGCGGCAAGCCCTTCGACGGCCATGCCGTACCAATAGGCTTGCTGAAAATGAAGCTGATTTTCAGCGCGGTTGTAATTGGTGAATAACCGCGATGCCATGCTACCAGCTATCGCTGTCATTAACGCCATAATCAACATCACGATCAATAACGCTGTACCACGTTGACGACTCATTCTGCCTCCCGCTGTAGCGCCGCAGGCAGCGTTTGCCCAGCCAATAAATACGTCCGTACTAGCTGGCCATAGCGAGGATGGGTAAAACGCAATTGAATGGCATCGGGCAGTGCGTGAGGGGTATCAAAGCTGCTCTGCCAAGTCCCCTTCACGTTAAAGCGGAAGGTGAGATCATCAATATCGTCCAGCAATGTCATCACCGCCGGTTGTTCACCTGCCGCTTGATCCGGATAGCGCCAACGTAACCGCTCCAACTTACCATCTCGTTGGCGATACCCCACCGCCACCACTTCGCTACGCGGAAAACGATATTGGGGGTTAATCCAACCGGTACGGGTAAAGCGCACGCCCATAGCATCTCCGCCCAGTACCTCTTTACCTGCGGTCAGTAATTGCTCACTAGGGGCTTGGCCATCCATACGCTGGCGTCGCGCGGCCATTTGGCGAAAATCACTGTCCATGATCACCAGTGCACGCTGTAATTGTTGCAGCGTTTCTCCCACTTGGCGCGATTGCTCGTCACTGCGCTGCACCGTCTGTAGTACTTGATACGCAGTCAGGCTAATACTGGCGAAGACCACCAGCGCCAGCAACACTTCGAGTAAGGTAAACCCCTTTTCAGCGCGTGGCGACATAGGTCCTCACGGTTACCAGTGGATTGTCTGTCGATTCTGCCGCTGCAACGGCGAGATCCACCGCTCGCAGTGGTCCCGTGTTAGTCGCAATCGGCGTCAACTGCCACTGCCAGCGCTGCCCCGCCATCTCCGTGGTGCCTTGGGTGGCTTTGTCGGGCACCTTGCCGCTCAGCACTACCTCAGCCAACTGATTGTCAGCCACCATCGCCGCCAAGGTTTTTTGCTCAAGGCGACTTAGTGAGCGGGTATGCTGCCCAGTAGCTTTCATCACACTGAGCGCGGCTACCGCAAAAATGGCCACTGCAACCAGCACCTCCAGTAGCGTCATCCCATGTTGGGTCTTAGGCATCATCCATCCTCCTCGGCACGCTGCCAGCGAAATTGCGCCAATTCATTGGCCTTTAATTGCCACATGGCACGACCGTCGGTTTCGATGGTGAGCGTAAAGGGAGTGATTTCGCCATTCGGTAATAGCCAAATCTGAGGGGGCGCCACGGCGGTTTCTCCGTCTTCTTCAAACATGTTTTCGAACAGCGGTTTGTCTTCAAATAACCGATCCTGCTGCTGCCAACCAAAGCCATCCATACTCAACGCAAAGCGGCTTTGTTCAGGCAAGGTTCCTTGGGTTGCCCAACGATCACTGCTCACCGTTTGCCAGTTTTCTTCGCCTAACTTCAGCAGCTGATAATCATGGTTGTTGATCCGCACCCCGTAAGTCTGTCCTTCCAGCCAACTTTGCTCTGCCCACAACTTAATGCGTTGATACAAAGCTTGGCCGGCTTGCTCGGTCCGGGTATCAACAGGCTCGGGCCACACCATCACCACGCCTGAAGCGCTGACAGCAATAATCACCACCACCAACAGGATTTCGAGTAACGTGAAGCCCGCCGCCTGACGCATGTTATTGCAGCTCGTTCAGGTTCCAGTTACCAATATCTTGATTGATCCCTTCACCGCCTTCTTGCCCATCCGCGCCTAGCGAGAACACATCAATCACACCATGCTCACCTGGGCTCACATAGCGATAGTCATTGTTCCAAGGGTCTTTAGGCAARCGCTTGATATAACCTTGTGCCGGATAGTTCCGTGGCACGGGCTCACTTTGTGGCTTGGTCACAAGTGCATCAAGTCCTTGGTCAGTGGTGGGGTACTGGTTGTTGTCCAGTTTGTACATATCCAGCGCATTTTCGAGCGCGCTAACATCTGCGATCGCCTTTTTCACTGCCGCTTTATCTTTGTTGCCCAATAAGTTCGGGGCGACAAAGCTGGCTAGCAAACCAATGATGACCACCACGACCATCACCTCGAGAAGCGTAAAACCTTGTTGACGACGCATCTTGTTCTCCTTGTTTATTATCATAAAATCACAACCCCACCATGTTATTCATGGCAATAATTGGCATCAAAGTGGCGACGACAATAAAGAGCACCAGACCTGCCATGAGCACGATCATCAGCGGCCCAAACACACCTAATGCCACGTTCACCTGCGCCTCAAAATCTTTATCTTGGTTATCGGCCGCCCGTGTGAGCATGGGTTCAAGTTCCCCACTGCGTTCACCGCTGGCAATCATATGCAACATCATGGGCGGAAAAAGCCCAGATTGATCCAGTGCCACTCGCAAGCTGGCACCTTCTCGCACCTTATCCGCAGCCTCGAGCACTCGGGTACGCACATACTGGTTGGTAATCACCTGTGCGGCGACCTTCATGCCATCCAAAAGCGGGATCGCACTGGCGGTACAAATCGCGAGAGTACGTGCAAAGCGCGATGTGTTGAGGCCACGTGCAACACGCCCCAAGACCGGTAACGACAACTTTTGTTTGTCCCATGCCAGTCGCCGTTGCTTGTCCTTCAGCAATGTACGTATTCCCGCACTGAGTAAGACAAGGCCACCCACGACCCAAATTCCCCATTGAGTAATAAAATCACTGGCGTTGAGGAGAAACTGTGTCGATGCGGGTAAGGATTGGCCGGTTTGAACAAACTGGCCGACGATGTCAGGCACCACGGTCGCCAACAAAAAGGCGACAATCACCACAGAGAAAAACGTCAAAATGGCGGGATAAAGCATCGCTTGTAGTAGGGTTGATTGAATGCGCTGACGATTTTCCACATAGTCCGCCAATCGCTCCAGCACCGTGCCCAAATGACCGGCTTTTTCGCCCGCCGCAATCATGGCACGGTACAGTTCATCAAACACTTGCGGATAATCGGCGAGCGCATCAGCAAGGGTATGGCCTTCCATCACCCGCGCGCGCACACTGGTCATCATACTGCCAATACGCGGCTTCTCGGCTTGCTCCGCCACCGCCCGTAAACACTCTTCCAGTGGCATCGCAGCCTCAATCAAGGTCGCCAATTGACGCGTGATCAATGACAGCTCTTGGGTGCTAATACCGCGGTTGCGAGATGAAAATAAAGGCCGCGACGTCTCGGCCTTTTGCTGGCTACGCTTACGTGTGGTCGCATTGACCACCAATGGCGTCAGCCCTTTGTCACGGAGCTGCTGCCGGGCCTGTCGAGGCGTATCCGCTTCAATCACACCTTTGCGTTTACGCCCTCGCGTATCTAAAGCTTGGTAATCAAACGCCGCCATCAGGTCTCCTTGGTGACTCGCATCACTTCTTCAAGCGTGGTTTTTCCTTGTAGCACTTTGGCCAGTCCGTCGTAGCGGATACTCGGACTCTGTGCGCGCACCGTTTGTTCAATGGCGTGCTCACCCGCATCGTGATGAATCAGTGCTTGCACCTTCTCGTCGACCGTCAGTAGTTCATGAATCCCCGTTCGGCCCTTGTAACCTTTGTGGTGACAACGCGAACAGCCCCCCGCTTTATACAAGGTGACGTTATCGCCAGGCTGAGCCAACCCCACATCCACAAACAATTGCTGCTGGCTAGCATCGGCTTGATAAGGGATACGGCAATCGCTGCAAAGGGTGCGAACCAAGCGCTGTGCTAGCACGCCAAGCAAGGAGGAGGAAAGCAAAAAGGGCTCGATGCCCATATCGCGCAAACGTGTTACCGCACCAATGGCGGTATTGGTGTGTAAAGTCGACATCACCAAGTGACCAGTGAGAGATGCTTGCACCGCGATTTGAGCAGTTTCTAAGTCGCGGATTTCCCCCACCATAACCACGTCAGGATCTTGACGCAGCATGGCACGCAACCCTCGCGCAAAGGTCATATCGACCTTAGGATTAACTTGGGTCTGCCCGATACCGGGAAGATCAAATTCGATCGGATCTTCTACGGTGAGAATATTGCGATCTTCACTGTTAATGGTTTGTAAGCCCGCATACAGCGTGGTCGATTTCCCCGACCCCGTTGGACCCGTGACAAGTAAGATCCCATGCGGTTTATGAATAAGATGACGGAAGTTCTCGTGCAATTCAGGCACCATCCCCAACTGAGCCAAGTCGAGTTGTACCGCGTTTTTATCGAGCAAACGCATCACCACACGCTCACCGTGAGAGGACGGCATAGTCGATACCCGTACATCGACGGCGCGACCGCCGATGCGGACCGAGATGCGTCCATCTTGTGGCACGCGCTTTTCGGCAATATCGAGTTTGGCCATCACTTTGACACGTGATACCAACAAAGGGGCTAACTTGCGGCTCGGCGATAAGACTTCGCGCAGCACCCCATCGACACGAAAACGGATCGACAATGCATGCTCAAAGGTTTCGATATGGATATCCGAGGCACTTTCCTTGATCGCTTCACCCAGCATGGCATTAATCAGCTTGATGATAGGGGCATCGTCCTCGGACTCAAGCAAATCCTCGCTCTGCGGCAACTCTTCAGCCAATGAGAAGAAATCATCACTGTCTGCATCGGCGCCAATGTCAGCCATCAGCTGCTGCGCATCCGCACTGTCTCGCTGATAGAGCACCGTCAATTGCTGCTCAAAATAGGCCTCATCCACGGTTTCTGGCACTAAGCGCGCACCCCATAACCGTTGCACTTCCACCAAGGTCTCAGGAGCCACCGACGGCAAACACAATAGCCGTGCCTGCGACGCATCGGACTGAATTAGAACCCCATGACGACGCGCAAAACCAAACGGTAACTGCCATTTACTCTCTGGCTCGTTCGCGAGTGCGACCGTTCGATCCGTCATCCTGCTAGCTCCGCTTGTAATGCACGTACTTCGGCCGGCATCACCGCATCACTCTTATAATCAGGTAATACAGGCTTTTGCGCATCTGGCATCAATTTGACCCCATCTTGTGCGCGCAGCAGTTGTTCGGCACGGATGTAGTTATACTTACGCTGTGTCACACCATCTGCGGTTAAGCCGGTACGAATAATGGTGGGCTTGATAAACAGCATCAGGTTTTTCTTTTCTGTCCCCGTAGAAGTGGATTTGAACAGATGACCCAACACCGGAATATCTCCCAATAACGGTACTTTGGACTCACTTTCTACAGTACGCTCATCAATCAAACCGCTGAGCACAATCATTTGCTGATCGCCCACCATCACTGACGTGTTTAATTGGCGTTTACCAAAGCGCACATCCACGGCGCCACTGGCCCCCAAGACATTCGACACCTCTTGCTCAATATCCAAGAGCACCGCAGAACCTTCATTGATTTGTGGGGTAACTTTTAGCTTGATACCCACATCTTTACGCTCGACGGTTTGGAACGGGTTATCGTTATTCGAACCGGTCCGTGAACCGGTAATCACAGGGACTTCCTCACCGACAATAAACGACGCTTCTTGATTATCCAGCACCATCAGGTTAGGTGAAGAAAGGATATTGGATTCGTTATTCGAGGCCACCGCAGTCACCAACGCGGTCCAATCTCCCATAATGACCCCGGCGGCAATACCATTTAATCCACCTAAAACTTCATTGAGCGCGGAGTAATCACCTGACTCTTTGATTTCAACAGTTTTTTCTTCACCGTCAATGATCCGCGTTTCGGTACGTGTCCTGTCTTTGGTCGCCTCTAATCCACCGAGATAACTCGATACACCAACTCCTGTATTGGTGAACTGAATGCCACCATTTTCAAGCGAGCCCCACTGGATGCCTAAATTGGCGCCATCAGACTCTGACATCTCTACGATTAGTGCTTCAATCAGTACTTGCGCACGACGAATATCCAGCTGAGAGATCACACTTTCCAAGGTTTTGAGGATATCGGGCGGCGCAGTGATCACCAACGAGTTGGTGCCTTGGTGCGAAGAAATTTGTACCGCTTGCTTTTGGGCACCCGGTTTACTCTTCTCTTCTTTTTCTTTCAGTAAGTTATCTGACACACCTTGAAGAACATCTACCACATCTTCCGCTTTGGCGTAGCGCAGGTAAATGACTCGGCTATTACCTGTGGTCGCCATTTCCTGATCAAGCTGTCTGATCAGCTTTTTCACTCGTTCGCGTACCTTAGGTTCACCTGAGACCAAAACGGCGTTTAAGCGCTCATCAGCGACAAAGCGTGGTTTAAGGAGATCGGGGGCATTATTGGCGTTATCTCGCTCGTTTAACGCTTCAACAATCCGTACCATTTCTGCGGCAGAGGCGTGATCTAAACGCACCACTTCTACCTCTTTATCACCGGCTTGGTCCACACGACGGATAATATCGGTCAAGCGATTCACGACCGCTGCACGCCCAGTAATCATGATCACATTAGCCGGATCGTAGTGGACTACGTTACCCGCTCCCGCATTGTTAATAAGCTGACGCAACAAAGGGGATAGCTCACGTACCGACACATTTTTTACCGCGACTACGCGAGTGACAACTTCATCTCCCACCACACTATCGTCTTCACCGACCACAGGTACCGGTGAGGTTTTGGCATCTTTGTCGCGGACCACTTTAACGACACCATTTTCCATCTCGACCACGGCAAAGCCATACACTTCGAGTACGTTTAAGAAAAACTGGTAGTACTGTTCATCAGTCAGGGTATCGTAACTGCGGACATTGATGGTGCCACGAACCGAGGGATCAACAATGATGGTTTTTTCGAGATTGCGGCCAACGATCTCAATAAACTCCTGAATATCTGTGCCCTTAAAAGAGGCACTAAACTCAGCGGCACCGGCTGGGATACCAGAAAAGAGAAGGCTCGCGGCCATCAGATAGGGGATCAGTCGTTGTTTGACCTTCACGTCACACTCCTATTGCCGCTGACGGCGAATGCTGTGGATTAAAGTTGAATCGAGATGTCATGTTGTTGTCCTTGTCGCTCGATCACCAAGTCAAGCGATCCCTGTTGTTGAATGCGTCCTAGAATATCAGGCAGTGCTGCGGACTGACTTAACGTCAGGCCATTGATAGCGACAGCAATATCCCCTGCCTGTAAGCCGGATTGCTCAAAAAAGATTGGATTGCGTCCCGGAGTGAGGCGAAAGCCCTTTATTTGATCGCCTTCGCGCACTTGTGACAGCTGCACAAAGTCAAATAAGCGTTGCGGGTTCTGGCTAAGCTGCTGCGCTAAGTCGGCAGGCCAGTCAGGGCTGGTCTGCCGCTTGGTCGCCATCGACTTTGGGGGCGTCGACGCATCAGTAGGGGAGGAAAAAACGGTCTGCGGTGTACTATCTGCATCGACCCCTGGCATAAGGAGCGCTTCGCGTCTTGACCCTTGGCGTAATATCACCCGATCGGATAAGACTTGATCGACACTGACTTGGGTCCCTTTCACCTGCTCACCCACACYGTAAGTCACTTGACGACCGCCGTTCGCGATCACGGCCAATGCACGCTTAGGATCGGTACTGGCCACCACGCCAACCAAAGTTAGGCGTAGCCGGGTTTCAGGGACATTGGTTACTGCGTGTTGCGTGGGTTGAGCGGCTGCTTGATAGCGACCAAACAGCTGGGCATTGACGATAGGAGCCAACGAAAAAGGATCCGTCGCAGCGCGAGAGGACGACGCCGACTGGCTTGCTACGGACAATACAGGTGCGGGTGCAGGCGCATAAAACGCCCACACCATTCGCCCAGCCAACCATGCCAGAACGAGGAACAGTAAAATGTTTAGCCACGTCGCAAGTCGTGCCACCTGCTGCGGTGACACAGTGAACGTGCCATGCTGGCGTCCTGCCTTACGCATCATCCCTTCCAAACCAAATTGAGTCACCGAGTGTCCATTGATGGCTTTTTTTACCATCAAGTTCCATCATTAGATTACGAAAAGCTGGGCATACTAGCAAAAACACGATGTGATATTGAGATAATTTTCATTTTTGTCGTAACCCCACATCCTAACCAAGCCAACACATTTAGGTCAGATTGTACCTCGACGTTGTGATACTGCTCTAAAGGAATTTTTGTGCTAATGTCGCCCATCCGGATTGCGCAGGAGTTGAGTCATGAAAACACACGCATCGGCGCCCTTGACGGCAGTCAGGCTAGACAAGTGGCTATGGGCCGCACGGTTTTACAAAACACGGTCAATCGCACGCAACATGATTGACGGTGGTAAGGTGCATTATAATGGCCAGCGCGCCAAACCTAGCAAAATGGTTGAAGTAGGTGCTGAGATCCGACTTCGGCAAGGACACGAAGAAAAAACCATTACTGTATTAGAATTATCAGAGCAGCGTCAGGGTGCGCCGATTGCGCAGACGCTGTATCAAGAAACCCAAGACAGTATCAAACAGCGTGAGCACAACACGGAAATGCGTCGCTTACACGCACACAATCCGCGCCCAGAAAGCCGGCCGGATAAGAAACAACGCCGAGATATTCGTAAGTTTAAACAAGGCATAGAGTAAGGCCGATCCCACTAACCAGGCCCTAAGCCGGAGAGAGATTGCATGTCAAACGATCAACTACACCGTTACCTATTTAAAGATGTGTCTGTGCGTGGTGAGCTGGTCAAGCTCGATGAAACCTATCAACGCATCTTGGAAAACCAAGACTACCCTGCGCCCGTCCAAGCGCTATTGGGGGAGATGCTTGTCGCCACCAGCTTACTCACTGCCACCTTAAAATTTGAAGGCTCGATTACCGTGCAACTACAAGGCGACGGTCCGGTATCACTGGCGGTGATCAATGGTGACCACCAGCAGCAACTGCGCGGTACCGCACGCCTGAAAGGCGACATCAAAGCCGATGCAACTCTACCTGAAATGCTCGGTAAGGGGCAGCTCATTATCACCATCGAACCAGTCGACGGCGAACGCTATCAAGGCATTGTGGGCTTAGACTCGGATCATCTGCAAGGCTGCCTTGAAGACTACTTTGCGCGTTCAGAGCAACTGGAAACGCGACTTTGGTTGCGCACCGGTGAGTTTGAAGGCAAACGCCACGCGGCCGGAATGATGCTGCAAGTGCTACCGGATGGCAAAGGGGACGATAACGACTTTGACCATTTGGCGAAGCTGACCGAAACGGTTAAAAATGACGAATTATTTGGCCTTGACGCAAAAGACGTCCTTTATCGTCTATATCACCAAGAAAGCGTCACCGTTTTCGATCCTCAGTCAGTATGCTTTAAATGCAGCTGCTCACGCGAGCGCAGCGCACAAGCGATAGCCGCGATTGAGCGCAGCGAAATCGATAAAATGATTGCAGAAATGGGCACAATTCGTTTGCACTGTGATTATTGCGGCAGTGATTATGCGTTTGACAGCGTCGATGTCGCAGCCATCTTTGAGCAGAATGCCGATTCATCGTCACAAATGCAGTGAAAAACGTGCTACATATTTAGTTGCATAAAACAAAGAAACCCAACTTAGTTCAAAAGCCAGCATCAAGCTGGCTTTTTTCTTGGTCTCCTCGGACACATCTCACATTTTTTTACGCATTAATTTTGTACAAACAATAAGAGCTCTGTGGGTAGCGCAAACGTTTAACTAAGCGTTACCATAGAGGGAGTCACGTCACCTGGTGGTCAGTACCCTACAATCAAAATAGCCCTAGTGTGCGTGCGGTAATTTTTTGCAGTAACTCCCTGAATGGCACTATTCAGGTTGCTAGCATAAAGACAGTTAACAACATCTTACCCCAAGGAGCACCTATGACTGTCCTGAACGTCGAATCCGAAGTCGCCGGCATCGATCTTTCCCGTCATGGTCTGGAAAATGTCAAAGAAGTCATTCGCAATCCCTCTTATGAACAGCTGTTCGAGGAAGAAACCAAACCTGGGCTGGAAGGCTACGAAAAAGGCGTGGTGACTGAGCTCRGCGCTGTGGCGGTGGATACCGGTATTTTTACTGGCCGTTCACCAAAAGATAAATACATTGTGCGTGATGACACCACCCGCGATACCGTGTGGTGGTCCGATCAAGGGAAAAACGATAACAAGCCGATTGATCACGCCGTTTGGAAAGATTTAAAAGCTTTAGTCACCCAGCAACTCTCTGGCAAACGTCTGTTTGTGATTGATGGCTACTGCGGTGCCAACCCTAACACACGTTTACGGATCCGTGTGATCACCGAAGTGGCGTGGCAAGCGCACTTTGTGAAAAACATGTTTATCCGTCCTACCGATGAAGAGCTAAAAGACTTTGAGCCCGACTTTGTGGTCATGAACGGTGCTAAATGCGTCAACAATAAATGGCGCGAGCAGGGTTTGAACTCGGAAAACTTCACGGTCTTCAATCTTACCGAGCGCATGCAGCTTATCGGCGGGACATGGTACGGCGGCGAGATGAAAAAAGGCATGTTTGCGATGATGAATTATTTCTTGCCCTTGCAAGACATCGCGTCCATGCACTGCTCGGCAAATATGGGCAAAGACGGCGACGTCGCGATTTTCTTCGGCCTATCTGGCACGGGTAAAACAACCCTCTCCACCGATCCGAAGCGTCAGCTGATTGGCGACGACGAACACGGCTGGGACGATCATGGTGTGTTTAACTTTGAAGGCGGCTGCTATGCAAAAACCATTAAGCTGTCCAAAGAAGCAGAGCCCGATATTTACAATGCCATTCGCCGCGATGCGCTGCTTGAAAATGTCACTGTACGCGGTGATGGCCGTATCGACTTTGACGATAACTCCAAAACCGAAAACACCCGAGTCTCTTACCCGATTTATCATATCAATAATATCGTTAAGCCAGTGTCGAAAGGCGGACATGCCAACAAGGTGATCTTCCTCTCCGCGGATGCGTTTGGTGTGCTACCGCCGGTGTCTAAACTGACGCCTGAGCAGACCAAGTATCACTTCCTGTCTGGCTTTACCGCGAAACTGGCCGGCACTGAGCGTGGTATTACCGAGCCGACACCTACCTTCTCAGCTGCTTTCGGGGCCGCATTCTTGACCTTGCACCCAACCAAGTATGCAGAAGTGTTGGTCAAACGTATGGAAGCGGCAGGTGCAGAAGCCTACCTAGTGAATACTGGTTGGAACGGCTCAGGCAAGCGTATTTCGATTAAAGATACCCGCGCCATTATTGACGCTATCTTAGATGGTTCGATTGAGAAAGCAGAAACGAAGACGATTCCTATCTTCAATCTCACCGTGCCCGTCTCACTCGACGAGGTCAACGATGGCATCCTTGACCCGCGTGATACCTATGTCGATCCACTCCAGTGGGAAAGCAAAGCGAAGGACCTTGCCCAACGCTTTATCGATAATTTCGACAAGTATACCGACACCCCAGAAGGGGCTGCTTTGGTTTCAGCCGGGCCTCTGCTCGACTAAATCATCCCACTTACGCCCCATAGCAATATGGGGCGTACTTTTTGCCTAGCAGTTGAATTTAGGCCACTTTTGCGCCAGTCTTAATCCATTCATCGTCACCGTTTCTCGCTCCGATAGGATTTGCCCATGCGCATCCTGGCCAAACTGATTGCCAGCTTGATCATCCTGATTGTCACCGCGCTTTTCGTGGTTGTGGTGCTTTTGCATACCCGATACAGCACACCTGTCTTTAATACCGTCTCCCAGACTCTGTTACCCRGTAAACTCACCGCGGCACAAGTGGGGTATCACTGGCGCTCACCGCTGCAACTGACATTGATTCAACCGGATTATCAAGCCTCCCAAACCGATTGGCATGCGGACAAACTACAACTTTATATAGACCCCGCCACCTTTCCACACATTGCTTGGCTACGCATTGATGGTATGGATATTGACCTTGATGCGCTGGACGCCAACCCATTTCAGGAATTACCTCAAGGGCTGACTATTGGTCGAGTGCTACTAAGTGATGTCACCCTACACACGGGGCACTGGCAAGCCACCAATGTCCGTGCACAACTCGATAATTGGCAAAAAGGCGCCCAAGCCTATGGCACAGTGAAAGGACGAGCACAATGGGAAATAGGCTCGCTTAACGGACAAGGTATCGCCTTAACCCAGTTACTACTGGATGCGAAACCGAGCGACCAAGGGTGGAACATTCTAGGCGCCTCGATGCAGTGGCAACGCGCTGCAATCAGTGCGCAGGGCCATTGGCAACCCGGTACCCTCGCGCTCGAGCAACTCACCATCAGCGATGCGGTGATTGATAGCGAGCAAACCCGCCAGACGCTCGCGCAAGCACTCGCGGCTTGGCCTCATGATACCGTGTTAACCGTCGCCCGCGCCGACGTAAGACAACTCAGCGCAGAAACGCATCCCCTGTCGGTGAACCAGTTAACCTTCTCGGCACAAAATCTTCGTTTCGCACCCGACACGCCTTGGTGGTATCAACCGGCGATGCGATTGTCATTCAACGCCGATTATCTACGCTGGCAAGGCCAAACTTGGGAACAACCGCTGGGCGATATCGAGTGGCGAGATAACACAGTGATCGTCAATCAGCTCACCAGCCAATTGCAGGAAGGCTTTTTTGCTGTGTCTGGCCAATTCGCCCAGAACAATTGGCAAATAGACCGTTTCCAAGCCAACGGTTTAACCCTCTCTCGCCAAGAACTTGCTCCCATTCTAGCCCTGTTACCCGGTATACCGACCCAACTGAGCATCACCAGTTTACAGTTAAAGCATAACGAGTGGCTCAACTTATCCCCTGACTTTGCCACCAAAATCAGTGGTATTGATGTGGATGGCCAGTCTCTTGAGATCCGCGACGGCGAGCTGGTCAATGGTCTCATCACAGCCAGCGCCAACCATGCAAGTATTAACCAGCAGTGGCTCGCAGAGCCCTACCTGCGTCTTGAGGCTCATGATCGCAAGCTTCAGCTACACCAATTTTTACTGGGGTTTCCCGATGGCCAACTGGCGCTATCTGGACAGATCAATCTCGCCGCACCAAGCCGACCTTGGTCGCTGGCCGTTGACGGTTTGCAAATTCCCTTGTCCATTTACCATGCTTGGTTTGAGTGGCCATTGCCGCTAGATGGCTTTCACGATATTGAGGGGCAATGGTCAGGATTGGCAGGAGACGCACACAGCTTTAAGGTGGGGTTGAACGGTCAATTAGCCGTGACTTTCCTCGACAGCGCAGCGGCGCAAACAGACCCATCTGTGGACGAGCCATGGTCTATTCGGCTTGCACACTGGTTGAAAGGGGAGACTGTTCCGCCTGAGGAAAGCCGCTTAGTTCCGCTACCCTTTGCATCGCTGACGCTCAATGCCGATCGCGGTGACATTCGCGCCACGCTCAGCGGCGAGCAAACCCTGTCACTTCGCTGGCCGATTTATCAAGCGACAGAGCCTAACGTCGGCGAATAAAGCGCTAACGCAGCAGAGCCAGTTGCGGGGCCGGTTGCGTGGTTGCCGCATCATCCGATGGCAGTAAAACATAAGTGCCCGTGAACACCCCAGCCTGTTCGTCACCACTGAAAAACGCCACTTCTAGCGTCACCCGCGCTCGACGCCCGTTTTCGAGTCGGTCTAGATCGCCGCTTAAACTGTCTAAAGACACGCTGGCGCGGGGACGCTCTGCCACCGGACGACGATAGCGAATATGGCTGTCTGCGAGCACAATATCAGCACTCAACTGGCGCTCTTTCATCAGCAACCACACCATGCCCCAACCAGCGAGCGTGGCAAGACTGAAAATGCTGCCTGCAAACATGGTGTGATGCGGGTTTAAGTTGGCATTGAGGTTAGCGCACACTTCGAAGCGATAACCGGTAAATTGATTGATTTTGACCCCCATTTTGTCACTAATGGGGATCTGGTGCTGCCAACGCCTTTGCAGTTCAGCGCACCATTCAGGTCGACGCACCACATCCGACAGTGGGTCTAAATGCTTCACCATTTGTTGGTGTCGGATAGGGCCACGCTCATCACTCAACTCACCTTGGCTAATGAATTCATGCTTGGCGTAAAAACTGACCGCGTCCTCACGCGCATTACAGACTAAGCGCTTGGCCCCTTCTTGGCGCGCTAAGGACTCTAACGCCATCAGCACCAACGCGCCCAGACCTCGGCTGCGATAGTCCGGTGAAACCGCCATATAACGGATTTGACCGTCGTTATCTGGGGTCAGATACAACCGGCCAATCGCTACAGGCTCGCCATTGCCATCGACAATCATTCGATGGCAGGCACTCACGTCATATGCGTCGCGCTCAGAGCCACGCGGGGCATGCCAAGGCTCGCGTAGCATGCGATAACGAAAATCGTAATAACGCGCCAGATCTTGCTCTGTTTGTGGCGTCACCATTCGGAACATGCCTGTCTCTCCCTGTTAGGCTGGTTAAACCTGAAGCCAAAATGTGACCGGTCCATCATTGACCAAACTCACTTTCATGTCTGCGGCGAACTGCCCAGTTTGGGTCTGAAGCCCCGCTTGGCGACAGTGATCACAAAACAAATCGTACAAACGCGCCGCCTCTTCCGGCGCCGCGCCTGAAAAGCTCGGCCGCATCCCTTTTTTAGTATCCGCTGCAAGGGTGAACTGCGAAACCACCAGCAGCTCGCCTCCAGCCTGAGCAACATTGAGGTTCATTTTGCCGGCATCGTCTTCAAATACCCGATAGCCAGTGACTTTGTGCGCCAGTTTGGCAGCCTGCGCATCGGTATCTCCTTTTTCTACGCCTAATAGCACCACCAGCCCTTTGCCGATGGTACCGAGGGTATTGCCCTCAACCGTGACGTTCGCTTCACTCACGCGTTGAATTAAGGCGATCATAACGCTCCTTATTGTCTTCATTTTCAATCACAGCAGGGACAGGTTTGTCTCGCGGCGCCGCATCCCCTTGGGGACGCCACAGTGCTGACTCATGCAAGGTGGCTGTCACTTGCGCACCAAACAACACGATGCACCAACTAAAATACACCCAAACAAATAAAATCGGCACCACGGCCAGTGCACCGTATATCAGCTGATAGGAAGGAAAGTGCGTGACGTACAACGCGAACACTTTTTTGCTCAATTCAAACAAAATGCTGGCAGCTGCCGCGCCCACTAACGCATGGCGTAATCGCACTCGGGTATTCGGCACCAGCGTATACAGCCCCATAAACGTGAGCGTGGTTAATACAAAGGGTAATCCACGCAGCAATGTAGTAAATAAATCACTGGCGACACCGCTTTGTAAGAGCGATAGCGACGTCAAATACGAGCTCAAAGCAATACTGGTACCAATCAAGATAGGGCCCAGTGTCAGCACCATCCAGTAAATTGAAAAGGCGATCATCATTGGTCGCTTGGTCTTAATCTTAAAGGTGTGGTTCAAACTTTTATCAATGGCAGAAATGAGCATAATGGCGACCACGAACAAAAAGCTGACCCCCACCGCGGTCATCTTGCCCGCATTGGCGACAAACTCATTGAGGTAATGCGCGACGATTTCGCCCGCCGCTGGGACGAAATTATTGATCACAAATTGCTGCAGTGTTTCGCCCACTTGCGAAAAGCCGGGAAAACTCGAGAACGCAGACAGCACCACAGTGACAAGCGGGACCAAGGACAACAAGGTGACATAAGCCATATAGCCGGCACTCACAGTGAGCCTATCTTCTCCCATTCGTTGCCACAAATGACGAACCATGGCCTGTAGCCAGTCACGTGAGCATTGCCACGAGGGCATGTCACGCAGCGGATTATCGAGCATACCTTGTTCCTAACCTTGTGTTAGCCTTACGCTTATTCAGTGTACATGATTTATAACCAAGGAGTTGCCTGTGCGGGCCGTGCTACTATTTTTGACCAGTTTAACCCTGCTAACCGGCTGTCAGTCTGCCTATTACGCCGCGATGGAGCAAGTCGGCGTTCATAAGCGCGATATCATGGTCGATCGTGTTGAAGATGCCGCCAGTGCGCAGCAAGAGGCACAAACCCAGTTTAACGACGCGCTTGAAGCATTGACCGCATTGACGCAGTTTGATGGCGGCGAGTTACAAGCGGCTTATGATACGGTCAATAAGCACTATCAAAAAAGCGAAGCAGCAGTGACTCAGGTGCGTGACCGCATTGATGCCTTGGACGCTGTGGCGCAGGCCTTATTTTCCGAGTGGGACGAGGAGCTGGCGCTATACACCAATCCACGCCTCAAACGCGAGAGTGCCCAGCGTTTGCGAGCCACACAAGCCGAGTATCAGCGCTTGTATGATGCCATGCAACGCGCCGAACGCACCATGACACCCGTGCTAAATACGCTGCAAGATAACCGCTTATATCTGAAACACAATCTGAATGCACGCGCCATCGGTGCACTCCAAGGCGAATTCAAAAATCTCGCCGGCGATATCGATCGCGCTATTGCCGATATGCAGCGTGCCATTCAAGCATCCGATCGGTTTATTCAAACCCTTAATTAATCCATAGGCACAAAAAAAGGCACCCGAGGGTGCCTTTTTGACGCTTCGCATTCACGATTTAGCCTTTACGGCCTGCACGCTTACGCTCAGTTTCAGTCAGTAACTTCTTACGAATACGGATGCTTTCTGGTGTCACTTCCACCAGCTCATCGTCATCGATAAACTCAAGCGCTTGCTCAAGGGTAAACTTGATGGCAGGTGTCAGTACCTGTGCATCATCGGTACCAGACGCACGCACGTTGGTCAGCTGCTTACCTTTCAAGCAGTTAACTGTCAGATCGTTAGAACGGTTGTGAATACCGATGATTTGACCTTCGTACACTTCATCACCGTGCTCAGCAAACAGACGGCCACGCTCTTGCAAGTTAAACAGAGCATAAGTCAGTGCTTTACCCGCCGCGTTAGAAATCAGTACACCGTTAACACGTTGACCGATATCACCGCCTTTAAATGGGCCGTAGTGGTCAAACGTGTGATAAATCAAGCCAGAGCCCGAGGTCAGGGTCAAAAACTCAGTCTGGAAGCCAATCAGGCCACGAGACGGCATCATAAAGTCCATACGGACACGGCCTTTGCCGTCTGGCAACATATTGGTTAATTCACCTTTACGCAGACCGATGTTCTCCATCACGCCGCCTTGGTGCTCTTCCAGTACGTCAATGGTCACGGTTTCAAACGGTTCCAGTTTTTGACCATCT
This sequence comes from Salinivibrio sp. PR919, assembly GCF_001995355.1. Lineage (NCBI taxonomy): Bacteria > Pseudomonadati > Pseudomonadota > Gammaproteobacteria > Vibrionales > Vibrionaceae > Salinivibrio > Salinivibrio sp. PR919. The sequence continues at coordinate 30,033 of NZ_MUFL01000032.1, forward strand.
TCTTCTTTGATGATCACTTCTGGACGTGATACCGCAAGCTCGTAGCCTTCACGACGCATGTTTTCGATCAGGATAGATAGGTGCAGCTCACCACGACCAGATACGCGGAACTTATCTGGGTTATCCGTTTCTTCAACGCGCAGTGCAACGTTGTGTACCAATTCTTTTTGCAAACGCTCAAGAATGTTACGCGACGTAACGTATTTACCTTCCAGACCCGCAAATGGCGAGGTGTTCACTTGGAAGGTCATGGTCACCGTTGGCTCATCGACGGTCAACGCTGGCAGCGCTTCTGCATTGCTTGGATCGCAGATGGTATCTGAAATTTTCAGCTCGCCAAGACCGGTGATAGCAATGATGTCGCCCGCTGTCGCTTGCTCAACGTCGTTACGCTCAAGGCCCAAGTAGCCCAGTACGCCACCTACTTTACCGTTACGCTTGCTACCGTCGGCGCTAACAATGGTCACCTGTTGGTTAGGCTTCACCGAGCCGCGAGTAATACGACCAACACCGATAACGCCTTTGTAAGAGKTATAGTCCAGCTGAGAGACTTGCATTTGGAATGGGCTGTTGATGTCAACATCCGGCGCTGCAACGTTATCAACGATCGCATTGAACAGCGGTTCCATGTTCTCGCCTTCGGTGGCTTCGTCTAGGCTCGCCCAACCGTTTAGTGCGGATGCGTAAACCACTTGGAAATCTAGCTGCTCGTCGGTCGCACCCAAGGTGTCAAACAGATCGAATACCTGATCCATCACCCAGTCAGGACGCGCACCAGGGCGGTCAATTTTGTTGATAACCAAAATTGGCTTCAGACCGTGAGCAAACGCCTTTTGGGTGACAAAACGCGTTTGTGGCATTGGGCCGTCAACCGCATCAACCACTAGCAGCACAGAGTCAACCATCGACATGATACGCTCTACTTCACCACCGAAGTCGGCGTGTCCTGGAGTATCGACGATGTTGATGCGGTAATCATTCCAGTTAATGGCGGTGTTTTTCGCCAAAATGGTGATGCCACGCTCTTTCTCAATGTCGTTCGAGTCCATGACACGCTCTTCCACTTCACCGCGGGTTGCTAGCGTGCCGGACTGCTGCAGTAGCTTATCCACTAGCGTGGTTTTACCGTGGTCAACGTGGGCAATAATGGCGATATTTCTCAATTTATCAGTCTGTAAGTTGGTCATGGACTCTCTTTTCACTCGATAGACGGGGGCGCGCGCCGAACCTTGGGTTAAACACACCTACCACGACGGTGCCGCCACCTGATTAAAAAAACGGCCGTAATGTACCAGATTTTGTCGCAAAACCCACCTAAATATGTGAATCAGCGCAAAGACAATGACGGACTCTTGTGTTCACACTGGTGAATTATTAAGCAAATACAAAGGCTCAGTGAGAAAAAGACCAAGATGAATTTTTAAAGGCAAACCACACTCTCACCGCCATTTGTCTGCTATAACTTCGAGGGCTGCACGGCTGTCGTGCGAATCCAACACCACTGCCAAGTTATTTGCACCATAGTAATGCATTGATGCACAATAATGGTGCATACAGACAGTGTTTCGGTGCCCATTACTCGTCGCGTTGCCCGTCAATGGGGCAATTAGCTCGTTTAAAATTGTTGGCACAGTTTTCGCTTTGTACTGTGCAAGGAGCAAACCCAGCTTACCCTTTTATTTTGACACCGGAGGTTATTTCACATGTCAGTAGAAAACGTGCTCGCATTGATCCAAGAGAACGAGGTGAAATTCATCGATCTGCGCTTTACCGATACCAAGGGTAAAGAGCAGCATGTCTCTATTCCTTCACACCAAATCGATGCTGACTTTTTCGAAGAAGGCAAAATGTTTGATGGCTCATCCGTCGCCGGTTGGAAAGGCATCAACGAATCAGACATGATCATGATGCCTGACCCAAGCTCAGCCGTGCTGGACCCATTTACCGAAGAAAGCACGCTCAACATTCGCTGTGATATTCTCGAGCCCTCAACCATGCAAGGCTACGAGCGTGACCCTCGCTCGATTGCGAAGCGCGCCGAAGACTACATGCGCGCAACTGRCATTGCTGATACTGTCCTGATCGGTCCTGAGCCAGAGTTTTTCTTGTTCGATGACGTGAAATTCGCCACCGATATGGCCGGCTCTTTCTATAAAATTGATGATGTCGAAGCGAGCTGGAACTCAGGCTCGGCGTTGGAAGGCGGTAACAAAGGCCACCGTCCAGGCGTAAAAGGCGGCTACTTCCCAGTTGCCCCTGTGGATTCATCACAAGATATCCGCTCTGCCATGTCATTAGTGATGGAAGAAATGGGCCTCGTGGTTGAGGCGCACCACCACGAAGTGGCAACTGCAGGACAAAACGAGATCGCAACCCGCTTTAATACCCTGACCACCAAAGCGGACGAAATTCAGATCTACAAGTATGTCGTGCATAACGTCGCCCACGCCTTTGGTAAAACCGCGACCTTTATGCCAAAGCCACTGGTTGGTGATAACGGCTCGGGCATGCACGTACACCAATCACTCGCGAAAGACGGTCAAAACCTGTTTGCCGGTGACAAGTACGGTGGCCTATCCGAAACCGCCCTTTATTACATTGGCGGTATCATCAAGCATGCGCGTGCCATCAACGCCTTTGCCAACGCTTCGACCAACTCGTACAAGCGTCTGGTTCCTGGTTTTGAAGCGCCTGTCATGCTGGCTTACTCCGCGCGTAACCGTTCTGCGTCCATCCGTATTCCGGTGGTGCCGAGCCCGAAAGCACGTCGTATCGAAGTCCGCTTTGGCGATCCATCTGCGAACCCATACCTGTGCTTTGCTGCGATGCTGATGGCTGGTCTTGACGGGATTAAAAACAAGATCCATCCAGGCGATGCGATGGATAAAGACTTGTACGACTTACCCGCAGAGGAAGCGGCAGAAATTCCAACCGTTGCCGAGTCTTTGAAAGAAGCCTTGCAAGCCCTTGACGCCGATCGTGAATTCTTGACGGCCGGTGGCGTGTTCTCGGATGACTTCATCGACTCTTACATTGGCCTAAAAGCCGGTGACGTGGAGCGTATCCAAATGACCACGCACCCTGTTGAGTTCGAACTTTACTACTCAGTGTAAAGCGCCCACCAACAGAAATTACGGCCCACCTCGCAGGTGGGCTTTTTTATGCTTGAGCCCGCCTACTGCCGTTTTACACTCAATGTTTTACAGTGACGAGGCACAACAAACATGAAATGGTTTCTCGTAACTTGGTTGCTTATCACACTGCCTTGTGCAGCCACCAGCGTCTATCAATGGACTGATGCGAAGGGGGTTTTGCATCTCAGTGATACGCGGCCGGTTGGCGAGATGTCGGTCACTGAGCATACGGTGACATCCTTTACGCCATCCACGCCGCCTGTCTCGCCTTCATCAAACCTGACGCCTGCCGCCTCCTCAACCGAGCCGGACGTCGCGGTGGCGCTCTCACTCACTCACCCTGTAGAAGGTGCGACCTTGCGCAGCAATCCCGGTAAGCTCACAGTCTCGGCATCAGTCCGCCCCGCCCATGCATCCACAGAGTCGGTGATATTGCTCCTCGATGGTGCAAAGGTAGCGCTTTCTCCCCAGCAAACCACACAGCAAGATCAGCGAACGTTGCATTGGCATATCGAGCCGGTCGATCGGGGCACTCACACGGTGCAAGTTCAATACATTGAAAACGGCAAGGTTATTGCATCATCTCCCGTTCATCGTTTCTTTTTGCACCGAGCACATCTCAATCAACCGTCGCGTCAGACGCACTAGCGACGCGGTTATCGCCTGATGACAACCGGTTGAGTTCACAAAGCCACTGACGGGGGCTGCACGGTGTACAGAGTTTGATTACACTCAATGCACCATTGTAGTGCAAACAAGGATTCAGCCGAACATGATGCCAGGGCAACTGTTCGATCATCTGCTAACGGCCATTGTCG
>NZ_MUFL01000033.1:0-33257 GCF_001995355.1 Salinivibrio sp. PR919
GCCATAAAGGTATGGCCGTGTTGAAAAAAGCCTGACGCCATAAAGGTATGGCCGTGTTGAAAAAAGCCTGACCCAGATGCAATCGATTCATAGACTCTATCCGTGACTAAGGTCGCGCCAATGGGTTGATAACCGGCAGCCAGCCCTTTAGCGATGGCAACAATATCCGGAACGATGTCTTCATGCTCAAAGGCGAAAAAACGCCCAGTGCGTCCCGTGCCGCACATGACTTCATCGAGGATCAGCAAAATATTGTACTGATCGCAGATCGCGCGAATACGAGAAAAATAGCCAGCCTCTGCGGTCAATGCACCGGCTGTCGCGCCCACCACAGGTTCTGCGACAAATCCAATGACGGTATCCGGCCCTTTTTCTAACAGCATGGCTTCAAGCTCGTTGGCCACCCGCTGACCATACTCGTAAGCGGTTTCATCGGGACCTTGATCGCGATAGGCGTAACAAGGGGCAATCAGACTGGTATCCATTAATAAGGGAGCAAATGGAGCTCGTCGCCACGCATTCCCTCCCACAGACAAGGCGCCCAAGGTGTTGCCATGATAACTCTGTCGCCGAGCAATAAAATGTTGGCGCTGGGGTTCGCCGACTTCCACCCAGTACTGGCGAGCGAGCTTGAGGGCGGTTTCCATCGCCTCAGATCCACCACTGACCAAATAAGCATGGTTGATGGAAGAAGGGGCAAGATCAATCAGCTTCTCGGCAAGTGCTTCACTCGGTGCGGAGGTAAAAAAGCCGGTATGCGCATAAGGAATAGTGTCCAGTTGACGGTGGATAGCCTCTAACACGCTAGGGTGGTTGTGTCCAAGGCAAGAGACGGCAGCGCCTCCGCATGCATCGAGATACTCGTTACCTTGAGTGTCGATTAAGTACATCCCATTACCACTGGCAATGGTAGGGGGAAGATGATGACAGTGACGGTGAAAGACATGACTCATACGAGGGCCTCAATGCAAGCGTGATAACTCAGTATGGTGAACTTGTGTTTTAAACCGCAAAGGATATATTTTCACCAGGTATGCAAAAAAGGAATGGGATGATGAATGTGCGTTTGCCGTCGATGCGCTCGCTACAAACACTGATTGCGGTGGCTCAAACGGGAAGTTTTTCAGAAGCCGCGAAGGTGTTGCATGTCAGCCAAAGTACAGTGAGCAAGCAAATACAGCAGCTCGAAGAAGGGATTGGTCAACCACTCTTTGAGCGACATGCTGGGGGAGTAAGGCTAAACCGAGTCGGAGAGCCTTATTTAACTATGATATCGGCCAGCGTCAATGATATTGCCAATGCCACGGCGCAAGCGCGTCAGCAAAGTGCAAGGCAAGAGTCCGTCAGCTTATTGGTGCCGCCCTCGTTTGCCAGCCTTTGGTTGATCCCGCAGCTGCCAGCGTTTAAATCGCAGCATCCTGATATTTCTGTGGTGGTCAGTGCCAGTGACTATGTGCCCCAAGGGAAAGAGAGTGAATTGGATATTTTAATCCGCTGTCAGCCTCATCAGCAGGCAGGCGCGCAAGGAGTCTGTTTAATTCACGAACACTTATCGCTTGTCGCATCAGTGACCTTGCTGCCAGAACCTTTGGATCGGGCCGCGTTGTTATCGGAAGTGCCAGTTTTATCTCATCTAACGCGCCCTTCACTGTGGGAGCAATTTTGGCAACAATTTGGGCTGGCTGACAGCAATCCGCAATACGGAGCGGGCTTTGAGCACTTTTTTATGGCGCTTGAAGGCGTAAAACAACAGATGGGGATGGCGTTAATCCCCACCTTTATGGCCTCAGCGGCCCTGTCAAACGATCAGATTGTGAATCCGTTGGGGTTAAGTATCGACAGCGGCTATGGCTATTATCTTTATAGCGCGCGGTATAAGCAGCGCTCACCGGCGGTTATGCACGTGATCAATTGGTTGTATGATGTCCTCAAAGGGGATCCGGCTAGACATCCCATCAGCAAGTCGGTATAACGCCTGTCTGCGCGATCAATGAAGACTATGGTTATGACACAATCCCTATCAGAATCCTATCTGCAACGTTTTGGCGGTACGGCTCGTTTATATGGACGCCGTGCGCTTGAGGTGTTTCACCAGAGCCATATTTGTGTCATTGGTATTGGTGGCGTGGGATCGTGGGCAGTGGAATCGCTGGTTCGGACAGGGATTGGCGCCATCACACTGATTGATATGGATGATGTGTGTGTTACCAACACCAATCGACAAATCCATGCTTTGAAAGCGACCATTGGCCAAAGCAAAAGCGAGGTGATGGCCGAGCGTGTGGCAGCAATCAATCCAGAATGCCAAGTGACTGTGATTGATGATTTTATCTCGCCGGATAATATTGCTGAGTATATCGACAAGCGCTTTGATTATGTGCTCGATGCTATCGATAGCATCAAGCCCAAAACGGCCTTGTTGGCTTACTGCAAGCGGCACAAAATCAAAGTCATTACCGTGGGTGGCGCGGGGGGACAGATCGACCCCACCCAGATCCAAGTGGCGGATTTAACCAAAACGATTCAAGACCCACTCGCGGCGAAGCTGCGTAACAATTTGCGTCGCTTTTACGGTTTTACTAAGACTCAAGGACGAAAGTTTGGGATTGACTGTGTCTTTTCAAGCGAGCAACTCAAATACCCACAACCTGACGGCAGTGTCTGTGAAAGCAAGGCATCTGCACAAGGGCCGAAGCGAATGGATTGTGCCAGTGGTTTTGGTGCGGCAACTATGGTGACGGCCAGTTTTGGGTTCGTCGCGGTGTCGCGCATTTTACACAAATTGATCGAGGCGGATAAACGACGCCAAGCCGATTAACTACGCCAAGCCGATTAACTACGGCTTCTCGGCGGGGATGCCGATCAGCCCATACTCTCCCATACGAAATGCACTCCAAGCGCGCTGGTAGTCACCGCTCATCTTTAACTGGCGTAATCCTCGATTAAACTGACTGACCCATAGCGCGCTTTGGGAGTGTTGACGGCTGAATAAAACATGTAAAGGCGTGACACGAAGCGGTTTGGGATGAAATGTGATGTGACGACTTTCATCGTTGCGAAGTTGATTGCGCACCACGTCATGGATGACGTATTGATTGCCGACAATCACATCACTTTGGCCGGTCAGCAGGCTTTTCACCTTCTCGAGCTCGCTCGGATATTTACGGATGATGACGCTACCACCTTCTTGGTTAAAGGTTTCCAACATGTTGTCTTCAATATAGTCTTCGCTAATTCCCACATTCAGGCCATTGAGACTGTCTAAAGACTGCCAATCGAAGTGACGATTTTTGAGGTGGAAAAAGACCACAGACTCAGTATAAATGGGGGCTGAATAGATAAAGTCGCGCTCTCTTTCTGGGGTATAGCCCCAACCAACCGTGCCGTGTACTTTACCGGTTTGTGCGTCTTCTTTTGCTTGCGGCCAAAGGACAAACTTGATCTCTATCTCCATGCCCTGTTGCTTGCCAGCTTCTTTGACGATATGCGCCAACACCCCTTGATGTGCTAATTGATCAGAAATAAATGGACGGTAGTCGCCAGACGTGAGCACCAAATTGGGCGTGGCAACACCAACCACCGGGAGGCTGAACGCGAATAAAATGATTAGCCATCGCCACATAACAACTCCAAAGTCAACGGACATTTACCAAAACCAATGTCGATGAATCTTCAACTGAGACTATTCCGACATTTTTTGCCGTCGAAATTGATTCCAAACTGCTTGATAGCGACCATCCGTTTTTATACGTCGTAACCCTTTGTTGAATGCGCGGGAATGATCGTACCCTTGTTCAATCTTACGACTAAACAGCACATGTAAGGGAGTCACGCGAAAGGGATGGGGATGATGTGTTAACTGACGAGCTTGCTCTACACTTAGCGTCGTTTTAATGATGTGCTGCAAAACATCTTTGTTGCCTAGTGCAAGGTCAACCTGATTATTCAATAAGGCGTGGAGCTTGTCCTCTTCTTTGGCAAATTCTTGTAACTTCACATCGATACCGGCTTTTTGTAATTGGCTCAGTGTCTTGACGTCGATATATCCAAGGCCGACACCGACCGCAAGACCGGCTAAATCCTCGGGCTTTGACCAATCGAACGCTTTATCCCGGTGATGAAAGAAAACGGCACTTTCGGTATAAATGGCATCCGAATAGATAAAATCCAGTGCGCGCTCTTCGGTGAAAGCCCATCCAACCGTACCGTCCCACTGACCTTGCTGAGCCAGCGCCATAGACTCATGCCAAGGAAAATAACCAAAAGACACATCGAGATTAGCTTCTTCGGTGGCTAACACAATAATTTCAGTTAATGGGCCTTGGTTGGGGAGGTGCTGCGAAATAAAAGGAGGGTATTCACCTGATGCTAGGCGGATTGATTGCGCATGCGTGAGCATTGGGAGGAGCAGCAACAATGCACATCCCCATTGCACCATCAGCCTCATACTGCCTCCTAATCGTTTTCGTGATTATGAGACGAGTATAGTGCAGGAGAAATAAAGCGGCGGCGCCGTTGTGCTCTATGAGCCACAATTGCGCCGCCATTCTTATTATTGAGACAGTAGTTGGTTACGCGTTAGCTTCTTCAGGCTCAGGTTCGGTTTTTGCCTCTGTGTGAATCGGCAAAACCTGACGAACATACTCACCCGGTGCCGCATAAAGAACCGGATAGTTCTCAGAGCCGATCGCATAAGGCTCTACCTGCTCCTCTGGGCTATAGCTTCGCAGCCATTTCTCCCAATGCGTCCACCAAGAGCCTGTGTGATGTGACGCATTATCGAGCCACTCATCGGCTGAATCAGGCAGACTATCGTTGGTCCAGAATCCGTACTTCTTCTTCACAGGGTGGTTAACAATCCCCGCAATATGACCAGACTCACCCAACACAAAGGTTTTATTGCCACCGACATTCAGTGCGCCGCGATAGGTGCCTTGCCACAGGGCAATGTGATCTTCTTTGGTCGAGATGAAGTAGCTTGGCACCTTGATCTTGTTGAGATCAATCCAGACGCCACCGACTTTGACCCCTTTGTCTTGCACCAATTTGTTTTCAAGATACAAATCGCGCAGGATAAAGTTGTGGGTTTTCGCCGCCACGTTGGTGCTATCGCTATTCCAATACAGCAAGTCAAAATCGACAGGACTATTTCCCTTGAGATAGTTCTCAATGTAATAGTTCCAGTACAAGCTGTTTTCGCGAAGCAAGCTGAAAGTGACGCTGAGTGAGCGGCCATCCATATAACCACGCGCTGTATTTTGCGCTTCAATCGCTCGAATCAAGCTGTCATTGATATAGGCGCCAATTTCACCCGGCTGAGAGAAGTCGAGTAAGGTGGTAAAGAAGCTCGCCGACTTGATACGTGCTTTCATGCGCTTCGCGGCATAGTATGCAATCGTACAGGCCAGTACGGTGCCGCCGATACAGTAACCCACGCCGTTAATCTGCGACTGTCCTGTAATTTCTTCGATAGCACTAACCGCTTTGACAGTGCCTTGGGTCACATAGTCTTCAAACCCGATCTCTGCTTGCTCTGCAGAAGGGTTACGCCATGACATCAAGAACACGGTATGGCCTTGTTCGACCAGCCAGCGCACTAGTGAGTTTTTCTCACGTAAATCGAGAATGTAATACTTATTAATAAACGGAGGCACCACCAAGATGGGTGTCGCGTGTACTTTCTCCGTCATAGGACGATATTGAATGAGTTCAAACACCTCATTCTTAAACACCACATCCCCTGGGGTGTTCGCTACATCGTCACCGACACGGAAGGCATTGTTGTTGGTCATGCGCACTTTCAAAATATCGGCGCTTGACTCCATGTCTTGTTTTAGCTGCTCCATACCACGAAGTAGGTTTTCGCCCTGAGACTCCAATGTCATTTTCAACAGTTCAGGGTTGGTCGCGATATAGTTGCTTGGCGCCATAGCGTTAATCGCTTGACGTGAAAAGAAAGAAAGGCGCTCACGGGTTTTTTCATCGAGGCCTTCAATAGCATCGATGGTTTGCATGTAGGTGCGCCCGAACAGCAAGTAAGACTGCTTAATAAAGTTGTACAAGACGTCTTCTTGCCATGCTTTGTCTTTGAAACGCTTGTCATCTCGCTCTTCGCTGACGACCTCTTCGGTATTGTCGCGCGCGAGCATGGCGTTTTGCCAAATTTGAAGTTGTTGTTCCCACCACTGCATTTGTACCTGTAAAAGTGCAGCGGGTTGTTGAGCCGCACCTTCCAGCAACTGAGCAGTGTCTTGCAGGCTAATTTCCTGCATGGCTTGGTTGAACGGTGTGTTTACGGCTGCCTTGCCCTGCTCAAGATCCTGCCACCATTGCTGGTTTTGTTCTTGCAGCCTGGCAAGGTAGTCCGAAAAGAAGTGATGAAACATAGTCTTGCCCTCTTAAACGGATAAACACCACAAAGGCCTGCTACCCACAAGGCAGCAGGCGCTGTTGTAGTGGCCTTGCCCTTATGCTGGGGTGCCAGTTTTCATGTTTTCGGCAGTCAACTTGTCGATATCTTCTTTGAACTCTTTGGCGATATTTTGCAGCTTGGTGCTGTCGTCCATCATTTGTTGAGACAGTTTTGTCAGCGCAGAAAGCTGCTGGCTGCTGAATGACGTCAGTGTTGATACGTCTTTCACTTCGCTTGCCGCTTTCATTTGCTCCAGACCTAGCTGGCTGTATGTGCGCATGGCATTCATTTGCAGCTCGGTAAGAGTTTCTACGTTTTTGGCTACCAATTTGTTGAAGTTAACGTATGGAGCCAAGGCTTTTTCAGATTGCTCAGAAAACGCTTTAAACATATCTGTGTACATGGTGTATCTCCTGATAGTGTTGTCTGGGATAGTTCCCAAGGTCGCAAATGTCCATTTACGCTTGTGTACGCTTGATAACCAAAGCCGTACCCATGCCGCCGCCAATACACAAAGAAGCGACGCCATAGGTGGCGCTTCTTCGGGTCAGCTCGTGTAGCAGTGTGACCACAATCCGGTTACCAGACGCGCCAAGAGGGTGGCCGAGTGCAATGGCACCGCCATTCACGTTTGCACGCTCCAATAAAGCATCCGGAGTGATTTGATGGTGTTGTGCTAACTGATGAACCACACCGAGCGCTTGGGCTGCAAAGGCTTCGTTCAGCTCAAACAAATCGATGTTGTCGATAGTCAGGTTGGCCTTATCGAGCGCGGCATTGACCGCACCTACTGGACCAAGCCCCATAACGCTCGGGTCAATACCGTGCTGCGCGTAAGCAGTAATCTCAGCAAGCGGAGTCAGGCCATGTTTGGCGACGGCAGATTCAGAGGCAACAATGACGGCACTGGCGCCATCGTTGATGCCAGACGCATTGCCTGCAGTGACCGTTCCTTCTTTATCAAAAGCTGGACGTAGCTTGGTGAGTCCTTCTAACGTGGCATCAGCCTTTGGATATTCATCGGTATCAAAGGTGAGTGTTTGCTTACGCTGTTTCACTTCGACGGGCACAATTTCTTGCTTGAAATGGCCCGCTTCGATTGCGGCAATCGCTTTTTGCTGGCTGCTTAGTGCGAAACTGTCTTGTTGCTCACGGGTAATCCCGACTTCTTTGGCAACGTTTTCGGCTGTCACGCCCATGTGATATTGGTTGTACACATCGGTAAGGCCATCATTGATGAGTAAGTCTTTCATCGCAAAATTGCCCATCTTTTGTCCGGTGCGTAAATTTCCTGCCGCAGCAAACGGGATCTGTGACATGTTTTCTACCCCCGCAGCGACCACAACCTGTGCGTCACCTGCGCGAATGTGCGTCACAGCATCCATAATTGACTTCATGCCACTGCCGCAAACCATATTGACAGAATAGGCGGGCACGCTAGCTGGAATGTCTGCGTAAATGGCGGCTTGACGGCCAATACCCATGCCTTGTCCTGCACTGACCACATTACCGACGATGACTTCATCGATAACGTCGCCGCTAAGCGATCCAGCCTGCAATGCACCTTTGATTGCATGAGCGGCCAGTTGACCTGCTGGGATATCTTTTAGCGCCCCTGAAAATGCGCCAATAGCAGTACGTTTTGCTGCTACGATATAAATGCGTTCCATCATCGTTCCCTGATTTATTGCATGTATAAGCCGCCGTTCACCGACAGCGTTTCACCTGTAATATAGGCACCTGCATCGCTCGCGAGGTAGGTCACAGCCGCGGCGATTTCTTCAGGTTTAGCAAGACGTTTCATCGGTATTTGATTGGTGATGGACTCTAGAACGTCATCACGCATAGCGGTGACCATAGGCGTTGCGGTATAGCCAGGAGCAACCACATTAACGGTTACGCCGGCGCGCGCGCCTTCGGCAGCGAGTGACTTACTAAAGCCCATCATGCCGGCTTTGGCTGCGGCATAGTTGGCTTGGCCGAACTGACCTTTTTGGCCATTAACCGATGAAATATTAATGATACGTCCACCGCCTTTTTCACACATCGCGGCGAATAAAGGCTGGGTGACGTTAAAGAGGCTATTGAGGTTGGTATTAATGACTTCATGCCATTGGGTGGCATCCATCTTTTTAAAGACGCTATCGCGTGTGATGCCTGCGTTGTTCACGAGTACATCGACGGTGCCTTCTTCTTCAAGCAGTTTGGCAAGACGTGTGGCACACTGCTGAGTATCTGTGACATCGAGTTCAAAAAGGCGTACTTGTTCGGTATTGAAGTTCTTTTCTTCAAACCACTCTTGCGCGCAGCTTTGGCCGCCGGTGAAGTGGGTTGCAATCACGCGGTATCCTTCTTGAACCAATTGTTCTGTGATCGCTGAACCAATACCGCCTTTTGCGCCGGTAACTAATGCCAGTTTCTTCATGTATGACTCCATTCACTACAACAAGCAAATTAAACGAGATGCCTGAAGCCGCATCTGGAACCACTCACGCCAGAATTACAGTCATCCTTATTGTCTATGAGTAACAGCAAGACCTATGCCAATAATGATTAATATCTTCTGTCACTGTTGTTGGGCAGTCTATCGTGAAGGTGTGACCCTTTTATGACCGCCGATATTTAACCTAACGAATTTGAGAAATTACGCAAAGTAAAAACGCGTTCTTTTATCTATTCGAGATCTATGTCAATGATTAACCGCAAAAATGAAATCAAATGTAAAAAAATTGTTCATTTTTAGTTTTCCAGTTGATCGATTGTTAGTGACTAAAATAACCAAATTATTGGCGATGTTATCGATTGCGTTTTGGTGGTCTTAAGATAGCTTAGTGGCTAAATATGAATGGATTGTTAGGCAATTGAGTGGGTGGGGTAAACAGGCTTTTTGCTGTGTTTATTGTTGCTATCCGCCTGTTTACGCTTGATTATTTAATCTCGGAATGAATATGTTGCACGATGGCGTGCAAGCCATTGGTGCGTGATTCACTGAGGTGGTGTGCAAGCCCGGCTTGCGAGAAGACCGCATTTAAATCTAACTGAGCGATCTGTGTGTGGTTTTGGCCGTTCACACAGGCGAGAACCACGGCTAGCAGTCCTTTTACAATACGCGCATTGGAGTCGGCGGCAAAGTAGTGCGTTTCCGCGTCTTTGTGGTGCAAAAACCACACATCACTTTCACAGCCCGATACTTGGCTCGCAGCCTGTTTTTGCGCGTCAGTGAAGGACGGTAAACGTTTTCCCCAGATAATAAGCTGGCGGTATTTGTCTTCCCAGTTGGTGTGTTGTGCCAGCATCTCGGCAACGGTGTGTTGGTCGAGCTCACTGCCAAATGGGTGAGAGGGTAAGTCCATCATGAATCCTATTAATTAGCGATTAAACACCGAGTAAATATAACGTTTTATCCAGTGCAGTCAGGAAGCGGTCAATGTCTTCTTGGCTATTATAGGCACCCAAAGATACACGGACTGTGCCCTCTATATTGAGCGCCTTAATAAACGGATGCGCACAGTGATGGCCCGAACGCACCGCGATATTTTGTTGGCCGAGTAGCTCAGCAATGTCCGCGTGGTGCTCGCCATCCACCACGAAAGACACCATAGTACTATGCGGTTGTGGACAGATAAGCTGAATGGCAGGACGTTGCTTCAGACCCTCGACAAGAGCTTGATAACAGGTGCTGAGATGAGCGTCTATTGCGCGCAAGTCATATTGTGTTAACCATTGGATCGCGGCTGCCAGTCCAATCGCTCCAGCCGCATTTGGGGTACCGGCCTCAAAGCGAGCAGGGAGCGGGGCGAGAGTATGCTGCTCAAAGCTTACGTCAGTGATCATTTTGCCACCGCCGTGAAAAGCGGGCAGTGCGGCGAGACTATCGTGTTTGCCGTAAAGCACGCCAATCCCCGTTGGCCCGTATAACTTGTGGCCGGAAAACACGTAAAAGTCAGCATCAAGCTCAGCCATGCTGATGGGGTCATGAACTATACCTTGTGCACCATCAACGATCACAATTGCACCATAACGATGCGCCATGGCAGTCATCTTTTCGATAGGATGGCGGGTACCCGTAACATTGCTGACATGGCTGACAGCAACAATCCGCGTGTGAGTATTCAGTGCTTGTTGGTACGCATGTAAATCGAGCTGGCCGGTGAGCGGACAGCAGGGGATTTTGACTAAGGTCGCGCCAGTGCGTTCACAGACTAATTGCCATGGAACCAGGTTGGCGTGATGCTCCATTTCACTGACCAAGATCTCATCCTGTGCAGTGAAATGTTGGCTCAGGCTGTAAGCCAATAAATTGATCGATTCGGTGGCGCCTCGTGTCCAGATGATCTCATTGGGTTTGGCATCAATAAATGCTGCGACATCCCGACGCGCTTGTTCGAACTTCTCGGTTGCAGTGAGTGACGCTTGGTGCTGGCCACGATGTACATTAGCTAATGGCGATGAATAAAAATCACTGATGGCATCAATCACTGCTTGGGGCTTTTGTGCCGTAGCGGCACTGTCGAGGTACACCCAGTCCGGATTTTCGCAGGCAGGAAATTGGGCGCGTAGTGCGTGAATATCGAAATGTTGCGTCATAGTACGAGCTGTCCAAACTGAATCTTGCTTATGATCCCTATCTCTTGGCTGGAACTCAAGTAACTTTATCGCTCAGAGAATGCATCGCGTGGATAGGCGTTATCAAACAGACAAAAAAAAGCACTGAGCAAAGCTCAGTGCCAACAAATATGTAATGACAGACAATGTCAAAATACAGGAAGTTAAAAGTGGTAGATACGACTACCTGTCTAACCAGTGTTAGACAAATGCAAACACAACATCGCAACCACGGAAACAGTCTTAAATAGAGAGACGTCACTTGTGGATGCGGGATGCACTATAGGAGGTTGCTGGTATATCAGCAATCGACAATTTATAATGTCAACGATTAGAAAAACTAATGACAAGAGGTGAGCTGTTTATGGCAAGGCGTCTCCCACCGCTAAACGCGCTTCGAGTGTTTGAGGCCGCGGCGCGACATTTAAGCTTTACACGGGCTGCCGAAGAGCTTTTTGTGACTCAGGCTGCAGTTAGCCACCAAATCAAAGCGCTGGAAGAGTTCCTTGGCCTTAAGCTATTTCGGCGTCGCAACCGATCTTTGCTGCTAACCGAAGAAGGACAGAGTTACTTTCTTGATATTAAAGATATTTTTTCCGAGCTTTCTTATGCGACCGATAAAGTATTGGAGCGGAGTGCCAAAGGGGCGCTCACCATCAGTCTTCCGCCGAGTTTTGCTATTCAATGGTTGGTGCCTCGTTTAGCTGATTTCAACAAAGCGCATCCCGATATCGATGTTCGGATAAAAGCAGTTGATTTGGAAGATGGCTCACTGACGGATGATGTGGATGTGGCTATTTACTACGGCCGAGGGAATTGGTCGGGGCTACGTTGCGATCTTTTATACCAAGAGTGCCTACTGCCGGTTTGCTCGCCCTTATTGTTAGAGTCCGGTAAGCCACTGACTTGTCCTGATGATCTCAAACACCATGTGCTACTGCACGATCGCTCACGCAAAGAGTGGAAAGCATTTGCGAAGGCGCATCAACTGACGGATATCAATTTGGAACATGGACCTATCTTTAGTCACTCTTCCATGGTGTTACAAGCGGCAGCCCACGGCCAAGGTGTCGCGCTAGGTAATAATGTGTTATCCCAACCTGAATTGGCGTCAGGACGACTTGTACATCCATTTGAACAAGTGCTCAAAAGTGACAATGGCTTTTATTTGGTCAGTCAACAGCGTGATGCGGAAACCGGTCGGATTGCGGCATTTCGAGAGTGGATGCTAGAAACGGCTGCGAAAGAGCAGGAGAAGATGAATTTATGACAGAACTTTTGATTGATGGTGAGCAGACAGCAACGGATTGGATTATTTTTGCTCACGGTGCGGGCGCGGACAAAGATCATGAATTTATGGCCGATATGGCAGTACGATTGAGCGAGCATACTTGTGTGGTACGATTTAATTTCCCTTACATGGATAAGCGAAAAGTCGATGGTAAAAAACGCCCGCCAGACCGTGCGCCTGCTCTGCTGAGCTGTTTTGAAGCTGTGATTGAGCAGGTTAACTGTCTGCGTCCTGCGACCAGCCGTTTATGGCTGGCCGGTAAATCGATGGGGGGCAGAATGGCCAGTCATTTAACCGAAAATCCAAGTGTTTCAGGTGTGATCTGTCTGGGCTTTCCATTTCATCCGCCGGGCAAACCTGAAAAATACAAGGGCGAACATTTAGCGTCAGTCACTCGTCCTGTATTGATTTTGCAAGGTGAGCGAGACACCTTTGGCCGCCAAGAAGAGGTGGTGAGTTATTCACTATCGCCCAGTGTCGAGGTCGCGTTCTTGCCCGATGGCGATCATAGCTTTAAACCTCGCAAAGCCTCGGGACTGACAGAGATGCAAAATCGCCAAACCGCCGTTTCGCATCTGTGCCAGTTTATTCACCAACAAGGAGCAAATTGATGAGGCGTCAGTATTGGCTTATTTCAGGGGCGCTTGGTGCCGGATTAGCGGTGGCGCTCGGCGCATTTGCCGCACATGGCCTGAAAGCGACGCTCAACGACTATGAGCTCGCGATTTTTAAAACCGGCGTCAATTATCAAATGTGGCACAGTTTGGCGTTGTTGTGTCTTGGGGCGGTTGCGCCTCAACTGCCTGAGCGCTATGTAGTTACAACGGGTATCGCATGGTGGGTCGGGATACTCTGTTTTAGTGGCAGCTTGTATCTTTTGGCATTGACACACATGACTTGGCTCGGGCCTGTCACCCCGCTCGGAGGGCTAAGCTTTTTAGTCGGCTGGGGCGCATTGGCGTTTGGAGCATGGCGCGTAGGTCGCCAGTAAACCAAAATCGTCAGGGTTGGCATTTCTTTCCTAACCGCTTGGCATATATAATGCGCAGCTTGTTTTTTGTCACGGTAATCGTGACGGTGACCCAAACCAGAGGAAGTCATGAATCAGGTTTTGCTTTACTGTCGTGCAGGGTTTGAAAAAGACTGTGCGGCGGAAATTCAACAAAAAACCACTGAGCTGGGTATTTACGGATTTCCGCGAGTGATTAACAACAGCGCCTATGTGCTGTTTGAATGCTACCAAGACGGTGAGGCTGAGCAGATTGTTCGTGATCTGCCGCTCGACTCCCTGATCTTTGCTCGGCAAATGATTGCGGTGACCGCATCGCTCTCTGATCTGGATCCGGACGACCGAATTTCTCCGATTTTGGCTGTTGCAGATGCGCTGCCCAAAGCGGGAGACTTGCGGGTGGAGACGCCTGATAATGACGAGGCGAAAGCCTTATTGAAATTTTGTCGTAAGTTCACCGTTCCATTGCGTCAGGCACTGCGAAAGCAGGGCGTGATGTTAGCAAAAGACAATCCTAAAAAGCCGGTTATTCATCTTTGCTTTATCGCGCCGGGGACATGCTTTGTGGGTTACTCATTGACCACCAATAACTCACCGCATTACATGGGCATCCCGCGTATGAAATTTCCTGCCGATGCACCGAGTCGCTCGACCTTAAAGTTAGAAGAAGCGTTCCATCACTTTATTCCTAAAGAAGAGTGGGATACGCGACTCGCGCCCGGATTATGGGCGGTCGACTTGGGGGCTTGTCCCGGCGGGTGGACTTACCAGTTAGTGAAGCGTTCGATGTTTGTGCATGCGGTTGATAACGRCGCGATGGATGAAAGCTTGATGGAAACTGGCCAAGTATTCCATCATGCCGAAGATGGCTTTAAGTTTGAGCCCACGAGAAAAAATGTGACTTGGTTGGTCTGTGACATGATCGAAAAACCCTCCCGCGTCGCTCAACTCATGGGGGAGTGGTTGATTGCAGGATGGGCGAAAGAGGCCATGTTCAACTTGAAGCTCCCCATGAGCCGTCGATATGAGCAGGTTTCTTATAACCTCGACACCTTGGGTGAGTTTTTAAAGCAGCACAACATTCCCTACGAGATGAAGGCGAAACACCTTTATCACGATCGTGAAGAAATCACCGTGTACTTACGTCGTGTAAAACGTCAACACTCGCTGAATGGTTAGGCRCTGACTGTTGTTGGCTGAAAGCGGATATCCTGTAGGTTAAAGCCCAGTGGGATATCCGTTTTTAGTTGTGCCACGGCCTTACATTTGCGTGCGAGATCGTGGTGACCATCTAACTTCTTCGACCACTTTTCAGCCAGATCATTAGCCGAAAGTATGGCGTCGAGATCGCCATACTGGGACAGTAAATTGGCTGCGTTTTTCGGGCCAATACTCGGCACGCCGCTGATCTCACTGCTGCTGATGCCGGCGAGCCCCCAGAAGTCACACAACTGCTCAGGGCGAACGCCAAAACTCTTTTCCACAAATGCCAAATCAAGCCAGCGATGTTGGAAGTAATCCCGTACCCGCAATGTGGGCTGTAAGAGTTGGCAATAGCCTTTATCGGTGGAAACAATGGTGACTTGCTCGTGATGGGCCGCGACTTTTAATGCGAGCGTTGCGATCATGTCATCAGCCTCATCTCCTTGTGAGAGTAAGGAGTCAACACCACGCTGCCAGAATGCATCTTGAATGGTGTCCAACCCTTGTTCGAGGTCGGAGGGCATGGGTTTCCGGCCCTGCTTGTACTCAGGTAGGATATCGGCACGCCAACCTCTGTCTTGGCCGGTATGATCGAAAACCGCAACAATATGGCTGGGCTCACTGTGACTGATGATTTTATCGAGTGTTTTCAGGCAGGTCTGTGTGGTTGCCTCAAGGGTATGAGTATCGGGTTGGGCGGCATGAACGCGACGAATGAGGTTCATGGCATCAATGATAACAACGTGAAGCTTGGACATAGACTTAACCGGTAACAATGAGCAGCATGCTGCCCATTGTACCAGTTTACACGGGTGGGCAAAGCCGCCCGATGGGATTAAGAGACGATTTGATAGCAAGGCACATACTCAGTGCCCGGTAATTTCATTCGTTGCTGATCGACAAAGCTTTGCAGCAGCTTATCCATTTTCGCCATCAGTACTTTATCACCGTCAATTTTAAACGGGCCATGTTGCTCAATGTTACGGATCCCCTCATCTTTAACGTTACCTGCCACAATACCTGAAAATGCTTGGCGCAATGCCGATGCCAGCAGTTCAGGACGTTGGTTCATATGCAGATTCAGATTTGCCATGTTGGCATGGGTTGGCTCAAATGGAAGTTGGAATTCCGGCTCGATTTTGAGCGACCAATTGTAGGAGTATGCATCTCCAGTGGCTTTACGGTGTTCTTTTACCGCTGGCATCGCATTTTTCATTAAACGCGCGGCTTTGGCCGGATCGTCAATCACAATTTCATAATATCGGGTCGCTTGGTCGCCAAGGACTTCGCGAATGAAGGTGTCGATATTGCGGAAATAGTCTTCGCTTTCTTTTGGCCCAGTTAGCACAATGGGTAGTGGTTGTTCACGGTTCTCTGGGTGCATCATGATACCGAGAATGTAGAGCAGTTCCTCAGCGGTCCCTGCCCCGCCAGGGAAGATAATAATGCCGTGGGCGATACGGACAAAAGCTTCAAGGCGTTTTTCGATGTCAGGCATGATCACTAGCTCGTTGACCATGGGGTTCGGTGGCTCGGCGGCAATGATAGATGGCTCGGTAAGACCGATGAAGCGACTATCGTAGATACGCTGTTTCGCATGTCCAATCGCGGCGCCTTTCATTGGCCCCTCCATTGCGCCGGGGCCGCACCCTGTGCAGATGTCTAGCTCACGTAATCCCAGCTCATGACCAACTTCTCGGGTGTACTGGTACTCAATATCATTGATTGAGTGACCGCCCCAGCAGACGACGAGATTAGGGTCGACTCGCGGCCGCAGTGTTTTTGCGTTGCGTAAGATGCCAAAGATCAGGTTGGTGATATGAGCGGAGCTAGTGAGGTTGAGATTCGGACTATGCTCGAGCTGTACATTGACATGGATAATATCGCGCAAGACGGAAAACATATGTTCTTGAATACCGCGAATAATTTTTCCATCGACAAATGCATGGTCGGGTGGATTCACCAGCTCTAGTTTGATTCCCCGCTCTCGACGCAATACGCGGATCTCAAAGTTGGTATGTTTCTCCAACAAGGCTTTGGAGCTATCGGTGTGGCTGCCTGAGTTCAGAACGGCCAGTGAGCAATTGCGATAAAGGCGGTATAAGTCGCTGCTTGCACTCGCTTTTAGACGATCAACCTCGATTTGAGAAAGCAGGTCCATGGTGCCGATAGGGCTAATGTGTGTGATCATAGCGACAACCTCTCGAAGACAAATTAGGAAGGGCAGAGCGGTGCTATAAAAATCAGTGTGTTAATTAAAAATACACACAGGTTGGCAGATTGACCAGAAAAAATTAACACCAAATGATTTGGTTGCGACCGGCGTTTTTCGCTTGATAGAGGGCTTGGTCGGCACGCTCAAGTACATGTGTTGGTGTGTCTGAGCCGGAGAAGAGCGTGGCACCAATCGATGCGGTAATCGAGACGCGTTGGTTTTTGAATTTCAACGGCAACTTATGAATGGTATGGCTCACATTGGCCAGAATATCGGTACGGGTCTTTTCATCCGCATCAGGCAGTAAAACCACAAACTCTTCGCCACCAAAGCGAGCGATAAAGTCGGTATCACGCAGACACTGATAAATACTGCGTGCGATAATCTTGAGAGCTTTATCACCGACAAGGTGACCGAATTGGGCATTCACCTCTTTAAAGTGATCGATGTCGATCACTGCGAGACAGAAGTCATGTTGGTATTTACGCCATAGACGATATTCATGCTCAAGACGGTCGTGCATTGCCGCGCGGTTGTAGACTCGAGTGAGCGGATCGAGTAACAGCTTACGCTCTTGGTCTCCCAAGCGGCGTCTTTGATCCATGGTTTGTTCGGCAACTGCGTTTAGTTGGTTTTGATTATGCGCCAGTTGTTCAACCAAAGACTGCTCGCGATTTTTAAGCGCTTTATTCTCGTCGGCGAGCGCTTTGAGATCGGCCAGCGCATGCGCTAACGAGCGACTCAGTGCAGTGGCATCGGCGCTAGGTGCATTCAGATCGCGTTCAATGTTAGCGATAGTGCCGCCCAGCAGGGTATCAATACGCTGATGGTCTTGGCGCAAGCTGTGGGCATGGTCGTAGGCGCGGGTATTTTGTTGGCTGATCGCAATCAGATTATCATTCACTTGCGCCAAAAATGCTTGCGAGGCCCGCCGCTCGGCATGTGTCGCCTCTAGGATGAGCTTGAGCGATTCTAACGTGAGTGCAATGATGGTCGCAGGCGAGAATGCGTCGAGTAGCTGTTGACGAATATCGAGCAAGCGTTGACCTGCTTCCCCGTCGAGATCAAGTTCAGTGATTAGGTTTTGCAATTCATCGGCAACACGGCGAATTTGATCCTGTTCGAGGGTAGTCTCCGAGTGTCGAGCGCTGGGACGTACCGCTTGCAAGGTGACAGCGCGCTCATAGAGTTGGAGTAACTTGACCAACTGTTGGGTGCGGGTGGTTTGATCGTCCGCCGGTTGAGATAAAAGATCGCGCAAGTCGCGCTTCAGTTGTGCTGGTAAGCCGGGCACGCGCTTTAGTGTTTCGCCACTAGCATGAAACTGCGCACTAAGATGCGACTCGACTTTCTTTTGTGTCATATCGTGCTGACCCACCATGCGTTCTATAATCGCTAACCGCGGGATCAGAGGGCTGACATCCTGCGTAACATGTAACAGCTCACGGAATTCAGCCAACTTTTTATCGAGTAGCGAGCTTTTTCCGGTACAGGTCGCGACAAAGCGAGTCACCAAGCGCTTGAGAATATGGATCTCACGACGTGATTTTAAGGCCAAGTCCCGATACGCGTATGGCGTATCTTCTTGGACCGCAGACGCGGTGCCTGCCGTTACCGGCTGTGGATTGGACTTATTCATTTCTCGGGGATACACCTGACAACATTTGCGATGACGCAACAGGCGGCGGGATTCGCCAGCCAAACGCCTCTAGCTATACCGATTTATTGCTTCGATCATCAATAATTAACCCTCGCTTTTTATCAGATTCGTGATCCGTCTGCCAGTTAATTGATGTGTTCGCTGACGTTTTAACCTTCACTAACCCGGAGTCAATACCGCGCAGGCAGGCATGTCGTAAGTTGGTATTGACGAAGCTGGCGGCAGGCGCGGTATCAATGGCGCTTAAATGTACCCAATGGCTATCACCACTTTGCTCCGCGAGCTCACATGCTTTATTGGTAGCTGTGAGGAGAATTTCAATCAATTCCTGATCGTTGATCGAGGTATACGCTCGCGGCAAGAAAGGATATTCAGCCAGCCCGACACAAACCTGAGTTGAGAGGCTGATATTTGCTGATCGCGTATCATCCTGATCACTGTCGTCGGGTTGCTGATGATAATGTGCGACAAAATCTTCAATCAAAGATTGAACAAAATGGGCAAGGGCGTCGGGTTGGGCATCTTCTTCCCAGTTGGTTTCAATATAAATGAATAAGGCATCGGCAAAGTGGTATAGGCGACCGGTTCCCGTGACTTTATCGGAGAGATATTCACCCAGCTGACGTTCGATATCCTGCGCATATTGATAGCCATGGTGCAAAAATAAATCCTTTAAAAAGGCGACATCAAACATTGCGAATCTCAGCCGGTCACTAAGTGGCTGGTGGATCATGTCGTTTAAGTACCATTGCTCAAAATTAGCATTACTTTTTTCTAACGAACGGGGCAGCTTGGCATTGAGCATCCGTAGGTTGCGCAGTCCAGTACGAGGGTGGGCATAAAAATCGTCACGCAATTGCTCAAGCTCGATTTGGCGTATTACGGCGGCGCGGTGGCGCAAATAGACGATGACCAGCAGCACACCAAGGCTACCGAGCAAGAAATAGTTAACTTTTTGCAAATGGATTTGCTCTTGACGCGCGCCATCGAGTTGACGCTGTAGTTCGTCCATTTGTAATTGGCGCTCGACCACACGTTGCTGTTGTTTGAACGTATCGGCTTGGCTTTGTTGCTCTGTTTCGGTTTGACGGGCGCGTAAGCGTTCGTACTCGCGTTGCATGGCGAGTGCCTGTTGATACTGCCCCTGAGCTTCCAACGCCGCGGATAAAGCCTGATACGCATGTGTGACGGTGGCGAGGTCTTGCTGGACTTGGGCCTGTTCAAGCGCAGTTTGGATTTCTTTTTCGGCCAGTTTGGGCTTAGACAGGGCTAAATGAATTTGCCCTTGCAACAGGATTGCTTGGGTTGTGAGCTGCGAGTTGGGCATTGCACCGGCTAAGCGTAACGTATCTTGAATATAGCGGTCGCTTAATGGGTAGTGAGATAACTCGAAATAGGTTCTTGCAATGGCAAAGTGGACCTCGGCCAGAGGCTTAGGTCTGGACAGGTTTTGCTCAATTTCAAGCGCGTTAAAGTAATGCACTAACGCAAAGTTATAACGCGCTTGTTGTTCGTAAATCGCGGCCAATAAACGCTGGGAAGCGGAAAGCTGACGGCTCAGTGAAAAGTGTTCAAAAAACGCTGCWGCTTGGTTCGCGTGTTCGAGGGCTTGTTTGAGCACGCCTTGCTGAAAGTACAATTGCGCAAGTTGCATGTTGGCGCGAGCGATAAGCGCGGTGTACTCATTTTCACTGGCTATCCAAAATGCACTGAGCAACTCGGTCAATGCGCTTTCATGCTGTTTTTCATCGAGTAGGAAAGCCCCCAATGAGAGTTGAAACTCGACTTTATCACGTAGGTTTTCCGGATGAGTGGATAATTGGCTACGTGCACGCTCATAAGCGATGAGCGCCGTTTCACTGTCTGCCGTGGCGGCGAGAATATTGGCGCGCAACAAGGCGCTGTTAAAACGCACGTCGTGGATGTTGAGGCTGTTATCAGGAAGCGCATTCAATGCTGCATCGACTTCATCCAGTTTATGCAATGCCTGTTTATCATCGCCGACTAAATGCCAAGTGAGGGACGCTTCGGTCAGCATCACTTGCACCAGTGTGTGTTTGAGCTCGTGCTCTTCGACGACTTGATAGGCTTTTTGTAATGCCGCTTTGGCTTCTAGCGGTTGCTCAAGGTGTGCGTAAGCACGAGCACTGATCAAATAGGCGTACACCGTATGCAAGGGGGTGCGAATTGAGCGATCGGTATCGTTATTGACGTGAGAGCGGTTTGCACCCGTAGTGAGTCGTCGCTGCGCTAAGAAACGGTTACTGATCTCTAACGATTGCTCAGGCGCGGTGGCTAACAGTTCTTCTGCATTGGTTAGTACAGGCGAGGAATGGWTAGAAGCCAACGCCATGGACGACGTTAACCATAAGAGCAGGCCTAGGAAGGGGCGGCTAAAGCGCATGCGCTATCCTCAAAAATGCGTCTGAACAAAAATGAAGGCTGCCAGTTTGAGACAGCCATGTCTGCGCGCTGACTCAACGTTGCGGCACATAGGCCGCAACGAGACGTCGCTGAATCATGGTTATTGACGGGCGAGTCGGTTATTTTCGCTCGGCGTTTTACCCATGTTGGTGCGATAAGGGTTGATGTCGAGTCCGCCACGACGTGTATAACGCGCGTAAACCGTGAGCTTTTCTGGCTGACAAAAACGCATGATGTCCATGAAAATACGTTCCACACATTGTTCGTGGAATTCGTTGTGTTCACGGAAGGACACTAGATAACGCAGTAGCTTCTCGCGGTTAATTTTTTTCCCTTTATAGGCAATGCGCACCGACCCCCAATCAGGCTGGTTGGTGATCAGGCAATTGGATTTTAGCAAGTGGCTGTGCAGCGTTTCTGACACAATCGCCCCTTGCGCGGCGCCATCGAGCCAATCAGGATTAAAAGTATAATCATCAATACTGATATCTTGATGATCAATGCACTCACCTGCCATTCCAGCAATGGTCTCGCCTTCAAGCTCGCTCAGTGGCGATAGGGTCACATCCACCTCTTCGCCTGCACAGGCAGACAAATCCTTCTGTAGAGCATCGGCGACCTTTTGCCAGCTCTCGAAGCGGGTTTGATTGAGGCTGTTTAAATACAGTTTAAACGATTTGGACTCAATCAAGTTTGGGCTCGAAGCGGGTAGGCGTACCTCACCGATAGCCACTTGCGGAAGGCCGTTTTGGTTTAACCAAGACAGCTCATAAAGCGTCCAGGTGTCATAGCCGGTAAAGGGCACAGTCTCATTGCTCAGGCCAATGGCTTGACGATTCAGCTCACGCGGGACCGCGCGTAGCTGTGACGGGTCGTATTGCGTCGGGTAGTCAGTGTGTTGGCCTAGCGACAGACCGGCTAGGGCATCGGCATCTTGGTAATTGCTCATACGGATTTGCCATCGATTCAAGTAGAATGGGTAAAGTTTACTGAATCTTGCTATAGGTTGCTAATGGAGAACACATTACATAACGCCCTTTGGGCGCTAGCCCAGAAATATGTTGCCAAATGGCGAAAGGTGCAGCAGTGCTTGCCGTGCACGGACGCGTATTTAGGCTTAGCGTCACCGTGTGTGGAGAGCGAAAATGCCCACCAAGTGCAATGGCAACCGGTTCAGCGTGATACCTTGGCAGACTTCACCAACGTGGAGAATGCGATTGAGTTACGTCTGCACAGCGACATTAAAGACTTTTATAACTTTATGTACTGCGCGGATTTGCCGGTGCACTTTGGCGGTGAGCGCTTCAATTTGCTGCAAGTGTGGAGTGAAGATGACTTGGCCCGCTTACAAGAAAACATTCTTGGGCATTTAATGATGCAGCGTCAGCGTAAATGCTCCCCGAGTGTATTTATTGCGACCACTGATGATGAAATGACGATTGTTGCTATTGATAATGTGACGGGCCAAGTGGTGAGAGAAGTACTCAATAAAGGCTCACGAGAGGTGTTGGCAGACGATGTTGAGCAATTCATTGAGGTGTTAGAGGTTGATGTATCATGATCCTCACCGAGCTAACCTTCGAGTGCTTCGACAATACAACGGTAAGCGCGGTTGACCGAGCGATTAATGGCCTGATGGATGCGTTGYGTTACAACGGTCAGGTGTTGGGGCGTGAATTTCCGATACTGATGCAAGAAGGGCAGTTTCAGCTTCGGGTTGTTTGTCCGGATGAAGATGCGTTGCAGCCAAAATTTCATAGCCCTCAAGTCAAGCGAGCATTGAATCAACTGTCCGAGGCCTGTTTGACTCAGCCTAAGGTACGTCTTTTAGGTCGAGACCTTAACTCCGAACAAGCGGCGCCGAGCACCTCGCCGAGCTGGCAGGTGCTATACACCACCTTTGTGCACACCTGCTCGCCATTACGATGTGGCGATACCTTATTGCCGATCCCTTTATATCGCTTACCCGCAACTTTCAATGGCGACCACAAGTCAGTGATCAAGTGGCAAACGGAATGGCAAGCGTGTGATGAATTGCAGATGGCGGGTGCCAGTGATGCGGAGTTTGCCGGGCTTAACGAGCTAGAAAACCCGCAAACTCGATTGTTCCAACGCGGCTGGGATTTGCGTGGACGGATTGAATACCTCACGGGTATTCCCACGTATTATTATCAATACCGTGTCGGTGGTAAAGATAAGGACAGTGAGTTAGCGCGCCCTTGTCCTAAATGTGGTGGACAGTGGCGATTGGAAACACCACTACACGATATTTTCCTGTTCAAGTGCGAGGCTTGTCGTCTGGTCTCAAACCTTTCGTGGGACTTCAAGCTCACTTAAGCGCTCTTCCAATTCGCTCAGACGAGCCGTTAGCTGGGAGACGTGCTGCTCGAGCGCCGCAATTCGCATTGCCTCTGAAGGAGCAGTCTCTGCCTCGGCCATGTCGGGTAACGGTGAATTAGATTTGGCACTTTTTACCGCTTGAATAATGAGGGGCAACGGCACCGGGGTATCGAGCTGTGCTTTCAGCTTTGCCACGGTGACTGATTGCCCTTTTTGGACCAAGGTGTGGATTGCGCGTTCTAGTGCCGCTTGATAACTCATCGTGATTCTCAATCTCATTAATACGTGCGCTTGGCTAACTCGCTGCCGCGCTGACCTCGTCGTAATCTAAGATTTTCTCAACAAAGCATCAAGGGTGTCGACTTGTTCGGCCCAATCGGCATCCTCTTGTAACGCCTCATGGATAAAAGTCCGTTGGGCGGTGTTCCAAAACGGCGCATCTACCAAAGATTGACCATCGACCAGACAATGGCTGGTTAAGAACTGCTCGATAGCCTGCTGATCGCTTGCTAGGCCTAATTGCTCAAATAAGTGCGTTAAATCGTGCTGGAAAGTTTCCATTGTCGCTCCTCAAACCTAGTCTATGCATCCATTATTTGACTATAGCAATCCTCTAGACAGCTTGCCTTGTACTCTGGTAGGGACAAAGTGCTGGTTCGCTTGTGAGATATCTCTTACAAAGGCGTGGGAGAAAAGCAGAATCGTACCGGGTTAAACGAGAAGAGGTTGGGTTTTAGTTTAATAAAAACAATACTTTATGTTTTATTTTATATAATTGGGATAAAATTGAGACATCGCGCACGTTGTGATGCCTTGTGCCAAAGGCTCAGTCGCGTAATCTTATCGGTGTCGGAAGGGAACTGACACAGGGAACAGGAATCACCACGGACTCGGTACCTCAGGATGAGGCAGTACTTCAGGATGAAGCGCTGGCAAGGATTGCAGAAGGATATCGGATGGAACCGTTCTCTACAAGCAGGAAGCTTGTACGTCAGGAAGACTTAGGACAACCCAGGATGAGGGCTTAAGGAACACTTCAGGACGAAGTCATGGACACCTCCAGGATGGAGAGCTTATCGAAAACGGGAATTTCGGTTTGTCAGGATGACGAAAGGACACCTCCAAGACGGAGAGACATGGAACGACGCTGAAGGAATCGGCGACTGATCAAGGAATGATGCAGGGAGCACCTTTTAGTAGCAGGATAGCTGCAAGTAAAACTCTCGGGCGCGGCGCAAGCTGCGCCCTTCCTTTTTGTAGCCGGTAAACATGAGCGGTTACCCCATCTTTTCCGGTGACTCCCTGTCACGTACTGCTCGCGTGTCGCGCGACGTGTGCATCATTCTGTTACTCTAGTACAGCTTATCCATTTGCGCGAATATGGCGCGATTGTGTCGGTATGGGCCTTATTGTACAGGCATGGTATGGACCGGCGTGTCGATGCTTTTTAAGCGAAATCCTCGCAACCGCGCATGGCCGGTATAGCTATCTTGCCCGGTCGATGAAAATTCAAACCAGTAATGTGTTACCCAGCGCCAGCCCTGATCGGTGTGTGTGAGCCGATGCTTACCGCGCGCAATGGATAACACCTGAAGTCCCATATGTTGGCAATAATGCTGAATGTATCGATGCGCGTGCTCGCTTTGCCGGCGCTGTTGCCAAAACAGCATCGCGACGACAAAGACGAGTAACAGGGTAACAAGATCAGTGATCATGATGGGGTTGTTTCACTGCCGATTGCAGACGAGCCATCGCCTGAGTCAGTGCCGGAGAGGTATTGCCATGCAAGCGGCTTAATAATGCACCGCGAAGCTCAGGCATCATCACCAGATCGGCATAGATTTGTTGGAATAGCGCCGGGTCATGCTGGTCGGCAATCGCAATTAAAAAGGCATCCAATACTGCATCATCGGTTAATCCATCCCAGCACCGTCCCGCGATGGCGACAAAGATCTCTTGATGGTGGAGTGCGCGTTTATCTAATACGGCACGGATCAATTGATCGCGCTGTGCTTTTGGTGCACCCGCATGGGCGCGCAATAGTGCGCTAACGAAAAAGAGGTCGACTTCTTGGCTCTCACACAAATCGCTAAATAGCGTACGCAAGGTGGCAGCAAGCTTGTCGCTCAAGGCGCAGTGCTCCAAGCATCCCAACAATGCATATTGCGGCGTGGTTGGCATATTGGCGATCGCTTTTCTTACTCGCGTGGCATTGTTTTGCTCGTGCATACGCACGCAAATATCTGCCAAGCCTTGTAGGCCAATGCCTTGCCAGTTATCCCAGCCGAGTTCACCGTTTAAATAGTGTTGAGCCTGTTCGTAATATTGGCTAGCGGGACGACCGAGCGAGTAGGTGAGCGAAGCATGAAACATCGCCATCTTGTCATCGGTTGGGGTGAAGGTGTAAGGGTTGTTAGCCAGCTTCTCACGCTGCGCTTTGTTCGGCGTTGCGCTTAAATTCTCCCCCATGGCCGCGCTGACATATTGCAGAAAGTCGCCCATCGCGGTGTGACTGAGTAGCCCTCGCTCATCCAGTGGCATTTTCAAAAACCATACCCAAGGTGCGCCGCCTTTTGGCCAGAACGCGACAGCCATATGCGCATGATGGCGCAGTGGGTAAGGGTAAGGTTGTTGGTTCGCCTCAACGGCCCGAAACTCTGCATCGTCGAGAAGGCAAACACGTCGGCCTAAGTCGTAGACGCTAAACTGACACTGGGCATGATCAAAAAGGGTGCTCAGCGCGTGAAAAGATTCCATGGTATCCGCTCGCTGTTTTCGCTTGATGGGCGGGAGTATATCAGTTTTCACCCAGCAGATGCTTGCCTTGTACGTGTTGTCTTTCGCTTGATCATGGTATGCTTCGCCGTTTCCGTAAACACTAAGTGATGAGGGTATCAATGAGTCTTCACTTTCAATGTATCCAACTTCTTGATGAGTTGGAGCAAGTGCTAAATGATCACGCGCTATGGCAAACGACGCCACCGTCGGCTGAGCGTCTTGCGAGCACTGAGCCTTTTGCTGTCGATACCTTGGCATGTCACGAATGGCTGCAATGGATTTTTGTACCTAAGATGCGTGCACTGATTGACGCTGGGCAGACCTTACCGCGTAACTTTGAAATTTCACCTTATGTGGAAGAGGCAATGAAAGAGCAGGCCGGGCATCGTGAGGTGGTCGCTGTGGTTGTGCGGATTGATAGCTTGTTTGCCGATCAATGACAGACCTGCCGCTTAGTATTTTATATCAAGACGATCACTTGGTGGTGGTCAATAAGCCTGCCGGCATGCTGGTTCATCGCTCTTGGTTGGACAAAGGTGAGACCCGTTTTGTGATGCAAACTTTACGGGATCAAATTGGTCAACATGTCTATCCACTCCACCGGCTCGATAAACCCACCTCTGGCGTCTTGGTGTTTGCCCTATCCAGTGATGTTGCCTCGGCGATGATGCCACAGTTTGCCAATAACCAGATTAAAAAGGGCTATCATGCCATCGTCCGAGGCTGGATTGCAGACGCCGGCCAGCTTGACTATCCGCTGGTGGAAGAGCAAGACAAAATTGCCGATAAGCATGCCAGCCAAGCGCCGGAAGCGAAATCGGCGATCACCGACTATCAGCCATTAGCGAAGATAGAGTTACCCATTGCGACGGGGCGTTATGCGACCAGCCGGTATAGTTTAGTGGCGATGCAGCCGCATACCGGTCGCAAACATCAGTTACGTCGACATATGCATCATCTCAGCCATCCGATCATTGGCGACACCACTCATGGCGATGGACGACACAACCGAGTTTTTCGTCACCACTTTGATTGTCACCGTCTACTGTTGCACGCAAGCCAGATGCGTTTTAAACACCCTGTGTCTGGTGAGTCTCTAACGGTGACGGCGCCGATTGACACTCAGTGGCAAGTGCTAATGGAGGCGTTTGCGTGGCAATGGMCTGATAACGCGGATTTAATGGGAAATTAGCAGGGCGTCGTGCCGAACAGCACGACGCATTGTTGGACTTTCTTAGCGTTTGGGTTGTCGGTGTGATTTAGAGTTTTTCCAGCTCAGATTCAATTTCAGCAATTTTACTGGCGACGACTTTCTCAAGATGACGTAGATCGGTCAGGATCTTCTGTTTTACATCATGTTCGGCTTGTTCTTGCTGGACGATTTGGTCCAGTTCATCAATCACCAGTGATAAGCTGCGATTGATCTCTGTGACTTCACGAAAGCGCCCGGTGCCACTGTCCACGACCACATTTTTACGCTGGCGTGGATATTTAAACTTCATGCTCTTGGCGAACAATTCGCCTTTTTGCTTTTCAAAATAGATCTTCAGCGTGTCATAACTGGCTTCTTGGCGCAGTGAATAACGCTCGATTTTCTCTGGATGCTCAACGCCGATATTTTTTAACTGTTGGTACATAACCACCTCATAAGTTGACGTCGTAGACGCTGTGAGCCAGCGTTTCGATACAGGGCTCAGTGTAGCCCGTCAGCCACACCAATTACCGTGACCACTTTGGCTATTTTGCTTGCGATAACGTCTTCTCTAGCGCGGTTTTTAGTTGCGCTTGGTGTTCAGATGTCAGAGCTTGGTTTTGGGCGTCCGTTACAATAAAAAAGTCTTCTGCCCGCTCACCAATGGTCGTGATCTTCGCTGCATGAACACTGACACCTTGTCGCGCAAACACAGCTCCAACGCGAGCCAGTAACCCCGGAGTATCCAGGGCCACTAACTCCATCAAGGTACGGCGGCCATTTTTAGTTGGCAAGAAGAGCACCTGTGTTTTGACGGTAAAATGTTTGAGTTTTTGCGGCGCTCGACGACGCGGAATGGTGATCTTGCCCGTTTCTTCAATGGCCTTGGCGACCCCCTCGATGATCCGAGGGTGACGGTCGAGGGGAATCGCCTCGTCATTTTGATCCATGACCATAAAGGTATCGAGTGCATGGCCGTCTTTGCTGGTCATGACCTGTGCATCATGGACACTCAGGTTTTTCTTATCTAGTGCGGCAACCACGCGCGCAAATAAACTGGGCCTATCTGGGCAGTAAACAAAAATCTCGGTTCCGCCTCGGGTCGCCTTTTTACTCACCAACACCAAAGGTTGATCACTTGGATGGTGGAGCAAATGTTCACTGTGCCAAGCGATTTGCTTGTGTGTATGACGCAGAAAGTAATCGGCTTTAAAACGTTGCCAAAGCAGCTCAATATCACGCGGGCTATGCCCTTGCTTGCGCAGCATGGCCGCTGCTAAGTGTTGGTTATGGCGGATCCGTTCACGGACATCCGGCGGATTCTCTAGCCCTCGGCGCAAGGCTTTTTGCGTCGAGTAATAGAGCTCTGCAATCAAGGTGCGTTTCCAGCTATTCCACAAGTCAGGGTTGGTGGCATTGATATCGGCGACGGTCAAACACACTAACAGGTCAAGCCGTTCTTCATCGCGCACTTCTTTGGCAAAATCGGTGATCACATCGGGATCGTAAATATCGCGACGTTGTGCAGTCACTGACATCAGGAGGTGATTTCGCACCAGCCAACTGACTATATTCGCTTCAGGGCGAGATAAGCCGTGCTCAAGGCAAAAGTCATGGGCTTCGATGGCCCCAATTTCACTGTGATCGCCGCCGCGCCCTTTGCCGATATCATGAAAGATAGCTGCGATTAGCAGTAACTCGCGGCGTGCGAGTCGAGGGAAAATATCACAACAAATGGGGTGGCGTTCTCGGTTGGCCTCATTGTCAAAAAGGCGCATGTGTTTAAGCAAGCGAATGGTGTGCTCATCCACGGTATAAACGTGGAACAGGTCGAACTGCATTTGTCCGACGATCTGACTCCACTGCGGCAGGTAGGCAGACATAATGCCGTGGCGGTGCATCAAACTAAAGGCTTTATGCAGCGCATTGGGGTGGCGCACCAAGGCCATAAATTTTTCGCGAGCGTCTTGTTGTTGACACAAAAAATGGTTCAGTCGACGACGTGCAGTGCGCAGTTGGCGAAGGGTCGGCGCCGATATGGCCTCTATGGTGGTGTCGTCAGCCACATGGAGCATCATATCGAGAATGGTGTCAGGGCGTGCTTGAAATAGTGCCGGTTTGCGCGCTTCGATCGCATTGCCTTGGCGCTGAAAATCGTCACTCAGCATGTCGATTTGGTCCGGACGGCCATTGTCGATAATCACTTGATCGAAGATTTGCAGCAACATCTTGTTAAGCTCGCCGATCCGACCGAGCGTGCGAAAGAAGTCTTTCATCATTTGCTCTACCGCACGATTTCCCTCGCCACGATAGCCTAGCAATTCGGCAACGGAGGTTTGATGCGCGAAGGTCAGTCGGTTGTCATAGCGGCGCAGTTCTAAATGAAGCGCGAAGCGAATCCGCCAGAGTACGTTTTGGCACTCATTCAGTTCGCGATACTCGGCATCGGTAAGAAAGCCATAGTGACTCATCTCACGCAAGCTGGTGGCACCAAAATGGCGTCGGGCGATCCAGGCGAGGGTGTGGATGTCGCGCAGTCCACCGGGGCTTGATTTCAGATCTGGCTCCAGCTTGTAGGCGGTGTCATGATAGCGGCGATGGCGGGCTTTCTGTTCTTCCACTTTCGCGCGATAAAAACGCTCACTGGGCCAAAAGTCATCCGCATGAACACGCTGCTCTAGCGCATTGAATAGCCGCTCACTGCCGCATAACAAGCGTGCTTCTTGCAGGTTGGTCGCTACCGTCAGATCGTCAAGTCCGACACTGATGCACTCATCGACCGTGCGCACGCTATGGCCTACTTCAAGTTTGAGATCCCACAATAAGGTCAGTAATTCACTGAGTTTTTGTTGCTGGTGCGCGTCTAACGGCCCTTGGCAAAGTAATAGCAGATCAATATCAGACAGGGGGTGGAGCTCACGCCGACCATAGCCACCCACGGCAACCAAGGCGAGGTGAGGGTGCTGGTCAAAACCAAAATGCTGCCAAAGCCTCTGCATCAGCGCATCCATGTAATCGCTACGCTGATAGACCAGCTCAGGCACCGGGACATTGGCGAGGAAGTCTTGCTTCTGTTGCTCAAGGAGGTGCTGAAATTGGGCTTTGAGTGCCGCTGGGCTCAATTGGTCTTGGGTCAAACTTTGTGGCGTGATCACTGTGTCTGTCATGGCGTTCCTTTGCGCATAAAAAAGCCGGAGCAAGCCCGGCCTTTATCAGAATCTTAGTGGTTGATATGGCGCGGGATGGTTTCCTCTTCACGAAGCGTTAAGATTTCCACCCCAGTTTCGGTCACCAACAGGGTGTGCTCCCACTGCGCTGACTTCTTGCCATCAATGGTATAAACCGTCCAACCATCGTCTTCATCTAGTACGGTACCGTATTTGCCTGCGTTAATCATAGGCTCAATGGTAAAACACATACCAGGTTTGAGGATGGTTCGGTCGTTGTTTTTGTAGTGCACCACTTGTGGATCTTCATGGAAGCTCGCGCCAATACCGTGTCCACAGTACTCTTTTACGATCGAGTAGCGAGTGTTGCTGCTTTTGATGAATTTTTGGATAGCCGTACCAATGTCACCAACTGTAGCGCCTGGCTTCACCTTTTTGATGGCATGATAAAGGCTTTCTTGGGTGACACGGCAAAGGCGCTTGTCTTCCAACGAGACCTCACCAATCAAAAACATTTTCGATGTATCGCCGTGATAGCCATCTTTAATGACGGTGACGTCGATGTTGACGATATCACCATCTTGGAGCACATCCTCGTCACAAGGGATCCCGTGACAAACCACGTGGTTGATAGAGGTACACATGGACTTAGGGAAGCCGTGATAATTCAAGGTGGCGGGTGTGGTGCCCTGCACCTCAGTCATATATTTGTGCGCGATATCATCCAGTTCACGCGTGGTAACGCCTGGCTTTACATGTGGGGCCAGCATTTCCAGCACTTCTGCGGCCAACCGACCGGCAACGCGCATTTTTTCTATTTCTTCTGCTGTTTTAATTGGGATCGTCATTTTGCTTTCTCACTTAATTCGTCTCGCTCATCGAGGCAATGAGCGTCAGAGCGTGAGGGACCTCACACCCTGATAAATCAGGCATGCGCTGCTTTGACCTGCTACGCTTTGGTCACCGGTAGCGCGGGGCAGACACATTGAAGTGAGCACATGGTATCAAGCTGGGCGGTTTCTGGAAACCAGAACCACACCTTTCGCCGTTTGGGCAGTGGTGCGGCAATACGACAAACCGGCCCTCGCTTGGGCAATTTATCTGGATTTTTGCCTACTTTATGTGGTATAAAGCGCGCCGAAATCCGTCATTGTGATCAATCTGTTTTTGTCAGGTTTCATCCTGATGGCATTTCACTAAACACTTTTTATTTTAAATCACACACATATCGTCACATTGTCCGGGGTGCCCTGTGCGGGTCGGTCAAATGGGATATGTGGAGGCCTAACCCCAAGAGGAAATTATCATGGCTACTGTTTCAATGCGCGACATGCTCAAGGCGGGCGTACACTTCGGTCACCAAACCCGTTACTGGAACCCTAAGATGAAGCCTTTCATCTTCGGTTCTCGCAACAAAGTAC
Organism: Salinivibrio sp. PR919; assembly: GCF_001995355.1. Taxonomy (NCBI): domain Bacteria; kingdom Pseudomonadati; phylum Pseudomonadota; class Gammaproteobacteria; order Vibrionales; family Vibrionaceae; genus Salinivibrio; species Salinivibrio sp. PR919. Next base: position 31,718 of record NZ_MUFL01000033.1, read on the forward strand.
ACATCATCAACCTTGAGAAAACTGTACCAATGTTTAACGATTCTTTGGCTGAACTGTCAAAAATCGGTGAGCGTAAAGGTAAAGTCCTGTTCGTTGGTACTAAGCGCGCAGCAAGCGAAGCGGTAAAAGCGGCAGCAGAAAACTGCGAGCAGTTTTATGTGAGCAACCGTTGGTTGGGCGGCATGCTGACCAACTGGAAAACCGTTCGTATGTCTATCAAGCGTCTGAAAGACCTGGAAACCCAGTCTACCGACGGTACGTTTGAAAAGCTGACCAAAAAAGAAGCGCTGATGCGCACTCGTGAGATGGAAAAACTTGAGAAGTCTCTGGGTGGTATCAAAAACATGAACGGCCTGCCTGATGCAATGTTCGTTATCGATGCGGATCACGAGCACATTGCTATCAAAGAAGCGAACAACCTGGGTATCCCAGTATTTGCGGTAGTAGATACTAACTCTAACCCAGACGGCGTTGACCACGTAATCCCAGGTAACGATGACGCAATCCGCGCTATCCAACTTTACCTGAACGCAGCGTCTGACGCATACAAAGAAGGCCGTAGCCAAGACATCGTTGCGCAAGCAGAAGACGAGCTGGTTGAAGTCGCTGAGTAAGACAACAGCTCCTTGTGAGCGTTCTTAGCCATCAGCGTGTCATCTTTCATGCTGTAAGCTAAGTATGGTTAGCAGGGGCCGAAGTCGGGCCCCTGTTTTTTACCCAAATAGTTTCGAATCGAGGATTGAACAATGGCAACTGTTACCGCTGCCCTGGTTAAAGAACTGCGCGAGCGCACCGGCGCTGGCATGATGGAATGTAAAAAAGCACTGGTTGAAGCGAACGCAGACATCGAAGTCGCGATCGAAAACATGCGTAAAAGTGGTGCGGCTAAAGCAGCGAAAAAAGCTGGCCGTGTTGCTGCTGAAGGCGTGATTCTGGTTAAAGAAAACGAAGGCAAAGCAGCGATCGTTGAGATCAACTGTGAAACTGACTTCGTTGCTAAAGATGCTAACTTTGCTGCATTTGCTAACCAAGTGGCTGAAACTGCTTTGGCAGAAGGCCTAGAAATCGACGCGCTGAAAGAAAAATTCGAACAGCAGCGTGCTGAGCTAGTTGCAAAAATCGGTGAAAACATGGACATCCGTCGTGTTTCATTCATCGAAGGCGCGAAAGTAGGTTCTTACCGTCACGGCGACCGCATCGGTGTGGTTGTAGCTGCAAACGCTGACGAAGAAACCATCAAGCACGTTGCTATGCACATTGCTGCATCTAAGCCTGAGTACGTTAACCCAGAAGACGTACCAGCTGACGTGGTTGAGAAAGAAAAACAAATCCAGGTTGATATCGCGATGCAATCAGGCAAGCCTGCTGAAATCGCAGAGAAAATGGTTGTTGGCCGTATGAAGAAATTCACCGGCGAAATCTCTCTGACTGGTCAAGCATTTGTTATGGACCCAGCGCAAACTGTGGGCCAAATGCTGAAAGAAAAAGGTGCCGAAGTGACTAACTTCATCCGCTTTGAAGTGGGCGAAGGCATCGAGAA
>NZ_MUFL01000034.1:0-33251 GCF_001995355.1 Salinivibrio sp. PR919
GATGGTTATCTGTCTTTGGCTGATCGTGCCTTTATTGATTATGTAAAAACCCACAACCCCTCCACGTAATAGAGTACCCGCTGGGATCATTTGCCCCTATACTCCATGCAGGAATACCGCTAAAATCGCCGGCTAATTTATCGCCCGTCTTGGGGTATCACCCATCCTCAAGGCCTCTGGGCTGACCAAGAGACGATAACGTGACCCCAACTGCTATTTACGATTACACCCCCTACTGGGCCGCTTGCTTTGAACCGGCGCCTTTCCTGCCTACAACCCGAGAAGAGATGGATATACTCGGCTGGGATAGCTGCGACATCATCATTGTGACCGGTGATGCCTATGTCGATCACCCCAGCTTTGGTATGGCGGTGATTGGTCGCGCGCTTGAAGCACAAGGCTTTCGAGTCGGGATCATTGCGCAGCCTAATTGGCATAGCAAAGATGACTTTATGGCATTGGGGGAACCGAACCTGTTTTTTGGTGTTACCGCGGGCAATATGGACTCCATGATCAACCGCTACACCGCGGATAGAAAACTGCGTCATGATGATGCCTATACGCCTAACAATGAGGGTGGAAAGCGCCCCGATCGCGCTGTACTCGTATACTCACAGCGTTGTCGAGAAGCGTACAAGCAAACCCCGATTGTGCTGGGCGGCATAGAAGCCAGCTTGCGCCGTTTAGCACACTATGACTATTGGTCAGACAAAGTCCGTCGCTCTGTGTTATGTGATGCGAAAGCCGACATTCTGCTGTTTGGCAATGCGGAACGTGCCTTGATTGAAGTGGCYCACCGTCTTTCGCGGGGCGAAGCACTGGCTGATATGACACGGATCGCGGGGACAGYAGTGATGATGAAGCATCCCCCAGAAGGCATGGCCGAAGTTGACTCAACGCGCATCGATAAGCCGGGTAAAGCCATGGTGATGCCAAATCCCTACGCCACTGAAACGCAATGTGAAACGAGTAAGAAAGCTGAACCTGACGCAGCGAAACCGATCACGATTCGTCCTTCTCGCCACGATGCGAAAAATACCTATGTGCGTTTGCCGTCATTTGAGAAACTCAAAAACGATCGCATTTTATACGCCCACGCCAGTCGCGTGATGCACTTAGAAGCCAACCCCTATTCAGCGCGCGCTCTGGCCCAACAACACGGCGATCAGCTGCTTTGGATCAATCCACCTCCTGTGCCACTGACTACCGAAGAAATGGATTACGTGTTTGGTCTTCCTTATGCACGTGTTCCTCATCCTAAATATGGAAAGGCGAAAATTCCCGCCTACGACATGATCAAAACCTCAGTAAACATTATGCGTGGGTGTTTTGGCGGATGCTCATTTTGCTCAATTACCGAGCACGAGGGACGGATCATTCAAAACCGCTCACATGAATCGATCATTGAAGAGCTCAACGATATTCGTGATAAAGTGCCCGGCTTTACCGGCACCATTTCTGATCTCGGTGGGCCTACCGCGAACATGTACCGTTTAGGCTGTTCGGACCCCAAAGCCGAGCGCAACTGTCGGCGACCGTCTTGCGTGTTTCCTAAAATTTGCGACAAGTTGAACACGGATCATCGTCATACGATTGATTTATATCGTAAAGCTCGCCAAGTCGAAGGGATTAAAAAAGTCTTGATCGCGTCAGGCGTCCGGTACGATCTCGCGATTGAATCGCCCGAATACGTGAAAGAGTTGGTCACCCACCATGTTGGGGGTTACCTCAAAATCGCCCCCGAACACACCGAGAAAAACACCCTCGATCTAATGATGAAACCGGGGATGGGCGCCTATGAGCGCTTTAAAGCCCTGTTYGAAAAATACAGCAAAGAAGCAGGAAAAAAACAATACCTTATCCCCTACTTCATTGCCGCACATCCCGGATGTACGGATGAGGATATGGTGCATCTGGCATGCTGGCTGAAAGAGAACGATTTTGAGTGTGATCAGGTGCAGAACTTCTACCCATCACCAATGTGTAATGCCACCGCGATGTATCACTCTGAAACCAACCCACTGAAGCGCGTGAAGTATAAAAAACGCGAAGATCTCACCGTCGCCAAAGGCGAGCGTCAACGTAGACTGCACAAGGCACTGTTACGTTACCACGACCCTGCTAACTGGCCACTGATCCGTGATGCTTTGGTACGTATGGGTAAAAGCCACCTTATCGGTAACGGCCCTAAATGTTTGATCCCGAAAGAAGACGCTCCAACTAAAGTTGGACGTCAGCGCCGCTCTGGACGTCATGGTACCCAGCGCTTTGCGACCAAGCATCCGAATCAACCCGATATTCGTCGTCCCAGCGGCAAAAGCCGTGCGTCGGCCACTACCAATAAGCCGTCTCGCAAGCGTAAATAACCGTTTAGCGATAGGATCAAAAACGCCCCAACATCGCGCGATGGGGGCGTTTAACCGTTTGCCGAGCAAACAGGTCGTTAACGAAATAGCTCGGCGCCAATGACCATCAGCGCAAGCACGCCCGCAATACCACCGACAACCCACGCAATTTTCTTTTGCGTGCCCTCATCAAGGTACTGTRCCGCGGTGATACCAACCAAAACCAGCAAGATGATAACAATCGTTTTAAGCATCTGTTTTGCCTTCGTTTTTAGCCATTATTTCACTGTACGCGAAACCCATTTACGTGCAAGCTCAATGTTACTTTACGTGTTCAGTATGGACACGATCACTGCGGGTGCACGCTAAACGCAGCAATACCTGCAATGGGTGCCGCAATTGTTGCTCACTAAACCGTTTGACCTGACTGCGACACGAATAGCCCGTCGCGAGGACTCGTTCCGCCGGCAATTCGGCCAACTTGCCTGACCAACTTAAATCGTAGATGGCTTGCGAGGCCTCACGCTTATCGGCTTCGTGGCCATAGGTACCCGCCATACCACAGCATCCAACCGATACCGGTTTTAGCTCGGCACCAAAGTGAGCGAACAGTTGTGCCCACTGCTGCTCTGCATGTGGCAATTGTGTTTTTTCGGTACAGTGACCAAACAGATACCAAGTTCCTGCGTCTATAGTGTCCGCTGGCGGCAATGCTGGCACCACTGACATCAACCACTCGTGACTGAGTTGAACGTTAAAATCGCCTCGTTTTTTGCCCAACGCTTCGCAGTATTCATCACGATAGCAAAGCACCAATGCCGGATCGACGCCCACCAAGGGAATATTCAGCGCAGCAAGTTGATTAAGAAACGCAGCGGTATTCTCTGCCGTTGCCCCAAACCGGCGTAAGAAGCCTTTCACATGCTGGGCCTTGCCGTTGGGCTTAAACGGAACCAACATCGGCACTTTTCCTAGTTGGCGCGCAAGCTGAACAAGATCATGCACAAGCGGTGCTTCATAAAAGCTGGTAAACGGATCTTGGACAATCAACACATAATTTTCACGCTCTTGCGCAGACAGAGCTTGCAGCCAAGTTAGATCAAATTTTAGCGCATGATCGCCAGCCAAAGACGCTGCTAAGGTGGGCACCGATAACGCAGGCGTATCAGTATATCCCACCAATCTTGCCGTCAACCCTTGTGCCCAGCGGGGTTGAGTGACGGCGTTTACCAACTTGGGCGCTTTTGCCATCAGGGGCAATAACGTTTCAATGTTCGCCACGAGGTGGTCTTTGATCGGACGCGGGTAGCGGCTGTAATACAATTGCATAAACCGAGAGCGAAAGCTGGGAACGTCAACTTTAATCGGGCATTGGCTCGCACACGCTTTACACGCCAAACAGCCATTCATCGCTTCCATTACTTCGTGGCTAAAATCGTCCGCTTGCTTACGTCGAGTAAAATAGCGGCCAAATTTTTTCATCACCTCACGCACCGAAGGGGATTGGGTCATTAGGGCCTGTTCCACATCGAGCGGATCGACACCCTGCTCGGCCAATAGACGCAACCATTCCCGTACGATCCCCGCGCGTCCTTTGGGAGAATGGCGACGGTCGTAGCTAACTTTCATCGACGGACACATCGGTGATGCGGTGTCATAGTTAAAGCACAACCCGTTTCCGTTACACTCCATCGCGCCTTTAAAGCTGTCGCGAACCTCAACGGGGATTTGCCGGTCATAAAAACCACGCTTGGTGTCATCAACACGAACCAACGCATCTTCGCTATTAATAGGCGTACAAATTTTGCCGGGGTTCATGCGGTTTTGCGGATCAAATGCCGCTTTAACTCGCCGTAATTGGGTAAACAAGGTGTCACCAAAAAACGCCGGTCCGTATTCAGAACGATATCCTTTGCCATGCTCCCCCCACATCAAACCACCGTATTTCGCGACCAGCGCAACGACTTGGTCTGACAGGGTTTTCATGATTCGCTCTTGTTCCGGATCGCATAGGTCCAGTGCGGGGCGAACGTGGAGCACACCCGCATCGACATGACCAAACATGCCGTAATGCAGATCATGGCTATCTAATAAGGCACGAAACTCACTAATAAAGTCGGCTAGGTGTTCAGGCGGCACACAGGTATCTTCGGCAAAAGGCACCGGCTTCGCTTTCCCTTTCGTCGCCCCGAGCAGGCCGACCGCCTTTTTTCTCATCGCATAGATCTTGTTGATCGACGCGAGATCGCGACAGATTTGGTAGCCAATCACGCCCTGTTGCTCGTGCTCAATCAAGGCATCCAGCTTGTCACAAAGAGCGGTAATTTGTTGGTCAATATCGTCAGCGTCATTGCCTGCAAATTCCACCATGTTGATGCCATGCATGGTTTTGCCCGGCACGTCTTGCAACAAATCACTCACGGTGTGCCAGACAATGTCGTTGCGTGCCAAATCCAACACCTTGGCATCGACAGTTTCAACCGATAACGCCTTGGCCTCGACCATCATAGGCGCATTGCGCAAGGCAGAGTCAAAGCTGTCGTACTTGATGTTGACCAAGGTGCGTACAGTCGGGATCGGAGTAATGTTTAAGGTCGCTTCGGCAATAAAGGCCAGCGAGCCTTCCGCGCCGCATAAGACGCGGCCGATATCAAACCGACTCAATGCGTCATCATAGACATGCTTAAGATCGTAACCAGTAAGAAAGCGGTTTAAAGGCGGAAAGGTACGCGTAATCAAATCTCGGTGCTCTCTACACACCGACGAGACAGTCTCTAATGCTCGACCGGCAAGATCGTCTCGCTCCATCGCATGATTTAATTGATCACTATCCAAAGGTTGCGTATCTAACACACTGCCATCGACGAGTACTGCCTTTAGACCCAATACATGGTCAGAGGTTTTCCCGTAACGAAGCGAGCCTTGTCCCGATGCATCCGTATTGATCATGCCGCCAATGGTGGCGCGATTACTGGTCGAAAGATCGGGCGAGAAGAAGAAACCGTAAGGCCGCAGGATGTCATTGAGCTGATCTTTAATCACACCAGCTTGCACCCTGACCCAGCCTTGCTCTGGGTTTACCTCCAATACCTGATTCATGTGGCGAGAAACATCTACCACCACATGTTTCGTCAGTGACTGACCGTTAGTGCCCGTTCCGCCACCGCGAGGAGAGAATTTAATCGCATTGAAAGGCGGCGCTTGTACGGTGTGCCCAATGAGTGCGAGGTCGTCCACACTCGCGGGGAAAAGCACTGCTTGTGGCAGTGCCTGATAGACGCTGTTATCGGTCGCCACCGCCAATCGGCTCGCGTAAGTTGACTCAATATCGCCTTCAAAGCCTGCTTGCTGCAAAGCGGTTAGAAAATCAACGACGGCGGACGACAAGCCCGCCTGTGGGTGTATTGCCGGTATCATTGCTGTTCCTGTGCGCAGTATCCACCATGCCTGGTGTGACTTTTTGTTGTGCTGTCACTTTACCTTAACTCTACGCGCAGCCAAAGCGATCACCCACAATTCACCATCAACCCATCACAAAGCACCATTCGCCAAACGTAGCTATAACGATTGCATGCCTATTTTTCGGGCTAACCAACGTGCTAACTCAGGGCTGGCGATCAATGCCCAAGGCGGTATGCTCCAAATTGCCATGCACGTGAAAATCAGCAACACCCAACTGACCCCAGTTAACTGGCTGACACCATAAGCAATACCGAGAATGATCCCCGCGCCGAGAATAATCCACGCAAAAGTGAGTATTTTTCCGCCTCGTGTTTGTGCGGGTTTACGGGTTGGGAACAGCTTATGCCAAACTTGACCGGTATAAACGCCGGCCGCGAGTGCGGCAAGATACAGCAAATTTGGCAACTTCACCGCCAATGCTGCAAGCGCCAATACGATGCATACCAACAGCCATATCCGTGCGGTATTGAGCAGAGGACGCGCATTTTTTACCGTCAGACTATCGAGTTTGACGGTCACACTTGCAATGCCGACACCAATCAAGCCGCCAATGATGACATCACTGGCAAAGTGTACACCGAGGTACATCCGATTCAGGCCCATCAATACAATCACTATTACTGTCAGCGCCAACGCTCCATAGGCGGGCGGATGCTCAGCGCGCCGCTTAAGATACCAAGCCGTTGTTACCGCTGCCGCCAGTAAGGTGTGGCCGCTCGGTACTGTAAAACCTCTCGCATCACCGATTTTTAACTCGGGCCAAATAAAGAAAGGCCGAGGCATTGCAAAGCCGCTTTTTAGAAGGGTTGATACCGCGGCAGCACTGATCAGCAAAAACAACAAAGACAAGGCCGATTTATGGCCCCTGAAGACCAGAAATAGCGGCACAAAAGCAAGATAGAATGCCGTTTCCCCTAAAATATTGACCAGCCAAAAGACCTGAGTGGTGAACGAAGCCATAGTCTCGCCCATTGCGGCAACGGCTTGCTGGACACCCGAGACTAACCCGTACTGACTCACATAAAAGGCAGGGGCGAGTGCGCTAAAGTCTGCCAACGCGGTCACATCGCTGCTTGGCACTTTATCGACCAACGACCACAGTAGCGCTCCCCTATCATTAAATCGGTATTGATAGTCTTCAGCGTGCGCTTTGGGTACGAGTCGGGCTTCGTCAATTTCAGAGGCAAAGTTCGGCGCCAGCCACGCAGGCAAGATGCCAGTACCATCCGCTTGGGAGACAACCGGTAATGGGGCCAGGCTGCGACAATCAAACAAGACGCCGCGATGATCCTGATAGCGCACCTTACCAACATCGACGCGAATAGCGGTCTCTTCAAACACCTCTCGTGCTAATGCTTTTTGCGGGGATTCCGCAAGGCTTACACGGCCGCCCGGTAATCCATAGCGGCCACTGACGCGGTCTTTGACGAGCAGCAACCGCCCTGCAGGATCAACCACCATACAGGCCACGCCAGCGATCCCTTGCTCAGGTGAAAACGTATTCTCTGCGTCGGCTAACACAGAACTCGACACCAACCAACTAACAACTGACAATAGTAAGGCGATACTCCGTTTCATTCGGCAGCTCCTGAATGCATGTGTCGTAACAAAACAAAAAAGGACAAAGGATGACGCAGCCTGACCCTCTTACTCCCTATTATTATCATCATAACTTCCTATGCTTGATGGATTTAGTGTCTGAACGTGATTGGGATCTGCTCAATCACGCAGAGCGTCATTGGATCACCACCTTTCAACAGCTTAGCTTTAAGGCGCAATGTTTGCTGATCCGATTATTGATGCGTCGTCATGATTGGTTTGTCGCCGAAAAATTGGTGTATCACGAACTCGGCGACTTGTCTCCCTTGCTTGATGAATTGGCCACGCAGGGTTATATCCGCCTCACCCATCAGGCGGCCACCGAGGTGGTGCTGAATCTTCTGACCAAACCCCAAATGGCTCGCGCTTATCCGCAGGCAAACATGCCAAAAAGCGCCAGTAAAGCGCAATGGCAAGCGGCGATTCAAGCGACGTATGGCGACACGTTGACCAGCCCAACCATGCTCATTGAGTGTCTGCAACCTGAGTTGTTATCCGTATTTTTACTGCTCTACTTTGGTAACTCGCGCCAAGATCTAAGTCAGTTTGTGGTGGCCGAGCTGGGTATTCAAACCTTTGAGGCTTATCCTCTCCGTCAATCAGAGCGTCTCTTGCAATGCCGTGAACATATCGACCATTGGTTACACTTGTCGGCATTGAATGAGCATTATTGGCAAGCGAAAAAAGCCAAGCAACCCGACATCATTCTCGCCCTAACTGACCAGCTTCCCGCGCCGTACGCATGGCCACCACTGGAGCGGAAACGCCAACGGTTAGTGAATCGCATTGCCCGTGAACACGAACGCCATGCAAACCTTGATACGGCACAAATGCTCTATCAAACCACCACACAGCCTCCAAGCCGTGAGCGACAAGCGCGGATAGCCATCAAGCAAGACAATATCGATTTAGCCTCCACACTGATCGGCACCATGTTGCGCGCCCCCCATGATGAGGATGAACGTGACATCGCCTATCGCCTCGCCAAACAAAAAAAGATCCAACAACATATTGGGCTCCATGAATTGCCTGCGACGCCGATCAGCGAAATACACACAGAGCACCTGGCTTTACCCTTGCACGATCGCGTTGAGTGGGAAGTTGCCGATTATTATCGCGCTCAAGGTTGGACCGTCTGGTACAGCGAAAATTGCTTATTGAACGCACTTTTTGGCTTGTTTTTTTGGGACATCCTTTTTATGCCTGTCCAAGGGGCATTTCTTAACCCATTTCAGCGCGGGCCACGTGATTTATACAGCGAGGAGTTTTGTGCTGCACGCCAACCCGCCATTGACGATCGCCTCAGTGACATAGACAACGCGCGTGCGCTGATAAAGCAGCATTATGCAGAAAAGCACGGTATCACCAATGATTGGGTCCACTGGGGAGTTATCGAATGGCCATTACTGGACGCAGCGTTACGCGCGCTCTCCACCCACCAACTCAAAGCGTGTTTCGAAAGAATATTGTTTGATCGACGACACAACCGCAGCGGTCAGCCTGATCTTTTTATGTGCCGAGCCGATGACTATCAGTGGGTCGAAGTAAAAGGACCCGGCGATACGCTCCAGCACCATCAAAAACGCTGGCTGCACTTTTTTAATCATCATGCCATCAATGCAAAAGTCATCTATGTGCAGCGCTGCCCGCAGTGATATTGATGCGATTACTGGACAGCGCATGGCGATGCAAGGCCTCGCCTAAAGAGAGTGGAGGGAGCTTAAAGTGACACCGTCACTCATCACTTTCAACGGTGGGATTAAAAATGTAGCGTGAGCCGTCAAAGACTAAGCGTTTAATCAATTCACGACAGTGCTGAAGTCCTGATTGATCAAAAGACAAGCCGTAGCGCTGCATGCCCCACTTTTGTTGACGATTCTCTACTTGTCCACTCAGTACAAAACAGTCATCCCCGTGAGAAGGCCGGACTTGAATCGCGAGTTGGTGCTTCATTTCAAACACGGGAGCAATAGCATCAAAACTAAATCCACAACCACCGGCGGAGATATCGGTTAGGTTGACCGACAAACGTCGCTTCTCAAGTGGGATTTCACCTTTGACGTTGAGCTCATAACGGCTTTCTTTCCGCTGTTGAATCAGCTTGGCTTGCTGCGGTAATTCCACCAGCATAATCGCGACTGGCGACATCATGATGTGTGAGATCCGTGAGGCAAAACGAATTTTGGTGCCTTCGCCCTCATCCGATACGCCATCAACCGCAATGCGATACCCTTCGACAAAGAACTGGTTTAACTGCTTAATGTTACGGGTGGGAATGGTAAAGAACAGTCGCTGTTCGCCATCAAAGCCAATGAAGGTACTCTGGCAGCTAAAAATTTGCCCAACCGGGGTTTTAATTTGTACGTGAGTGGCGGTGCCATGTTTAAGAAAGCCAACTGCACGTAAGCCAATCACGGCTTCTTCACGCACTGTTTTATACTTTTTGGCTTTAAGATCTGGGAGTGCTTGGGTCATGAATTATCTTATAGCGTTATAGTTATCAACTATTTATACAGCTAGCGAAATAAGGGGTCAACAATGGAGCACACTAAGACTGTGCCCCATCACTGATTGTGTTAGATCATTAACATCGCAAATAGCATCAGCGGCATCGACTCGCCATTACTAGACACAATTTGATTACCCTCAATAGTGGCAGTGAGCTCAAACTGTCCCTCATTCATCGTCGCGTATCCCGCTTTGATCAACTGCTGTTTTTTCGCCTGCCATTGCGGCTGGCTTAGCAATGCGTCGGGCACAGTAATGTCGATATTGCCTGACAAACGGCTGACCAAGGCATTTAAGTCTAACTGCGCAGCGGCTTGTGGGTCCACTTTGGCTAAGTTCAGCGCAACATTAGCGCTTACATCGCCATCCGGTAAGGTGATGCTCGCCGGTGCAATATCTAACGCTAGTCCTTGCTGTAATAGCGTCGTCATCGCTTGATCCAGTGCGTCAACTTGCTCTGGGTTCTCAAGATCAGATGATAGGCCGGCGATCGTCGCCATCGCCTGATAGTCTAGCCCTTTCGCATCAAAGACCAACGCGATGTTGCGCCATTCACTGTTATCCGGCAACGTAAATGAAGACACGGTAATGCGGTTCGCATTATCAATGCGCGCACGTGTGTTTTCGTCTGCATTGACCATTTGATTGCTGATCTGAATTTGACTTTTTCCGACTCGATAAGCTTGGTTGCTGGTATCAACCAGACGCATGCCTTCAACCGAAAATGCCTGCTCACCAATCCAAAGATCATCTTGTAAATAACCCCGTCCTTGACCCTTAGCCGTATCTATTTTTATCTGCTCACCGTTATCGGCGTTCAGCGCCGCCGCTGGCCAGTTAAAATCAAAGGTAATTTCACCATCGCGCGCCAAGCTCCCCATCAAGGTGAGCTCGCTGGCTGTAAGATTCTTGCCTTCATTCGTGAATGAGAAAGGTGCGACGGTCAACTGATAATCCGATGCTCCTGTCACAAGCGTTTCCATATCCAAGCGGATAGGGGTCGGGTTACCCGGCCATAGTCGCTGGGTGAGTGTTTGTAGCTCGGGGGTCAACACTAAGGTATTGGTGGATGATACGCCAAGCACACCATGGGTGATCTCTGAGGAAAGATCATACTCACTGGGCAGACCCGCCTCTTCTAGAGCCAGCTTGACGTCACCTTTAAAGTGCAAACGCGTCAAAGCGCGAGAATCAAGGTAACCGCGATGGTATTCCCGTTGTTCTACCGTAATGTCTGGCGAACTAAATTGTGCCACTTCGCGTTCATACATAGATTGCGCGATTTGACCGGTGGCAAACGGCCAACATGCCGCCACCGCAACAGCGCCAGCCATGGCGCCGTATTTTCCTAGAAACATATCTTTTGCCCTCAAGGCACTCGAAAAGCTCTAGTGTAACCAAAAATAGACGGTGACGATAACACTGACATGGCATCCTGCGTGACGGGCGACAACCGCCGATATAGCAATCCGTATCTTTTTACATGAAAAACCACATATCTTACTGATTTTTATCAGTTAAAAAACAAACTCTCACCGGTGATTATTTTATAAAATAGCATTAGATCTCCCAGCCACCTCACGCTATGATGATTCGTCCTACTCGCCAGCCTACTCGGCGCAACATAGTAGGAAAACACTACCATTGACGCGTCTCTCACCGCTTAGATGAAGGCTCAAATTATTCATACAGCCATCACTTTGCCCTGCGCGTGTTCAATGCGGTCGACGTTTGATTCTCAGAGGCACATTCGATGTATGTATTCGCGCGTTTTCGGTATGCGTGGAATAGCGGACAGCGCGGCGTCAGCGTCGGCCTCTCCTGTTTAATGGCTGCGCTGGCCGTTTGCGTGTTGCTCCTCGCCGCATCGCCAACCTCTTTACATGCCGCGCCATACATCGCTTCTCCTTTAGGCCATCTCATTGCTGATTCGGCCGCGGCCCCCCATAGCCACCATCGTCCTGATATTGCATGCTTGGTAAGTCGCCTTGGACTGTCACGAGCAACAAATGACAGCGACAGTCCCGGGGATGACAGACACCCGTATAAACCGACTCGTCACCTTGTGAGCACGTGTGACGCGTTTTTGCTCTTCGCGACGCACTATATGCAAGTATTGGCGTGTCAAAGACAGCAAAAGGCGTTAACAGTTGTTATGCCTCGATTACTGCAGTTTCCTCACCTATTCGCACGCTATGCACATGCCTAGTTTTTCCACCGTTGGTTGTTGAAAACGTGAATAGGTTTGATGAGGAAATAGTCTTGGACGCTTTATCTGTATTTTCTGCATTATGGCATCATGATCTCGCTGCACTGCAGCACATGGATCTGTCATTGCTTTATGTTTGTGTCGGCTTGTTAGTATTCGCAGAAAGCGGCTTTTTACCCGCCGCGCCCTTACCCTGCGACAGCGTTATTGTGCTTTGTGGGAGTTTGGCGGCTTTTGGCGTCTTCCACCTCTACGTGATCATATTAATTCTGATCATGGCTGGCTGGTTAGGCAGCGCAATCGCCTTTTATCAAGGGCAACGATTAAAAGAGTGGCGGTGGGTATCTCATTGGTTGAATAAAGTGCCTGCCAAGCATTTGCAGCGAGCCGACACGTTAATCGGCCGATATGGTCTGCATGCCATGTTTGTCGCACGTTTTTTACCCGTGGTACGGTCGCTACTCCCGATGATGATAGGGTTAAGGCAAGGGCTATCACTGCCCCGTTTCTTGATGAGTTCGCTCTGCAACGCGGTTTTTTGGATCTGTCTGTTGGTCTTATCAGGCTATGCCATTTCATACCTGCCGCCCAAACTGGCTGGTATCGTTAATCATCTTTTGATTATTGCGCCACTGATGACATTAGTGATTGCCAGCCTCAGTCTGTTGGTCGGATGGTTGTTCCATCGCCGCACGCGTAAACGCCGCAGTCCACTGACCACAGAACACGAAACTTTCATCGAGTAATACTAAGTACAAGGCGTCAGCACATCATGGGTTGGCGCCTATTTTGTGTAAGGATGTGACAAAGTGCGTTATTGTCGACCGATTCGCATCATCGCTGGCTAAATCCGCTTACAATGCAAAGCATTGAGCAGAAATTCAGCGATTCCTTATGAATGCCTACGTGATTTTGTGCGTCGACCACGATCCCATCATTATCGAGAAGCTCACTCACGATTTAGCCCCTTTTCGGGATGTTTTCGATCTGTGTAGTGCCGATAACCCTGATGACGCCAACGCACTTCTTGATGAATGTCAGCATCAAGGTCAACAAGTGGCAATGTTGATTTGTCATAATCAACCCGGTGATGACAGTGGCATCAATATGCTCGTCAACATCGATAATCACCCAGCTAGCATCGGTGCGCGCACTCTATTGCTCAGTGATGCGCCACAGTATGATGCCATTTTGCAGGCGGTGAATGAGGGACGGTTAAACTATTGCATGCACAAGCCTTGGCGTCGGGATGAACTACAACGCGTGGCCGAAAAAGAGCTAACCACTTATGTGTTACGCTATTGCCAGCATGATTTACTCCGCTATGCTGAAGCGCTCGACCACCGCGCCTTGCTTGATGCACAAGTGGAACGCG
Source organism: Salinivibrio sp. PR919 (assembly GCF_001995355.1). Lineage (NCBI taxonomy): Bacteria > Pseudomonadati > Pseudomonadota > Gammaproteobacteria > Vibrionales > Vibrionaceae > Salinivibrio > Salinivibrio sp. PR919. The sequence continues at coordinate 13,499 of NZ_MUFL01000034.1, forward strand.
AGATTAACCAGTTCCAATCTCAACTGTTCTCCCCTTCAAGTAGTGACACCCGTGCTATTGCCGACAAAGTGATTCAAGGCCTTTATGCTTTTTTCGAGGGGAATGATGAAAGCAAAGCGTGTCGCACTTACAGCCCTCACCATGTTCTTACCAAAGAAAATCAATCCAATGCATTTCTCTGGTTTATTGCCGAAGGCGAAGTGGGATTGTACAAAACCGATGACGATGACCAGGAGCATCATGTTTCTACCCTAAAAGCAGGCAGCTTGATCGGCAGCATGTCATTTGTCACCGGCGAGGTGTCTTTCTCAACGGCCCGCACCTTGACACGCACCCAAGTGATCAAAATTGACCACGAACTGTTTGCCAAAATCATGCGTAGCCGCTCGGAGCTATTGCCGCTGTTTATCCAGCACTTATTGCTACATTTTAACCAGCGCTTAAAGCGCAGTATTGGCACCGAAATTCAATTACAACAGACACTCGCCTCATTGGACGCCGCCAACCAGCAATTGGTCGAGAAAGAAAAAATGGCGTTACTTGGCCAACTCGTGGCAGGTGTCGCGCATGAGCTAAACAATCCCGTATCGGCGATCCTGAGAAATAGCGACGCCCTCGGTGATGCGTTACAAGCGGTTGCACAAGCGCCATTAGCGCCTGAAAGCCTTGAGCAAGCACTCACATTATTACAGACAAACCGCGAGGCAACGCCACTTTCGACGGCGCAAGCACGCGCCTACACCCAAGCCTTAACCGACCAAGTCACCGATCGTCATCTTGCCCGTGATTTAGTTGGGATGGGGTTGTATCAAGCTAACGAGGTCTCGCAATGGCAACAGCAACTGGGCGATGCCTTTACGCCCACGGTGGAAATCTGGCGACAATACGCCCGCTGCGGCCGCTTGCTACGTTCAAACCATGTCTGTGCCCAGCGCATTGCCGATTTAGTCAAAAGCTTACGTACCTATGCGCGCCAAGATACCGAGCAGCGTCAGCGCACCCAGTTGCTGGAAGGCATTGAAGACACCCTGACCTTGTTTGAGCATCGACTGAAGCCTCATCAATTGGATAAACGCTATCACCCATTGCCAGAAATCGTCGCCCAGCCCTACGCGCTGGCGCAAGTGTGGACTAACTTAATCGCCAATGCGCTYGACGCCATGCCAGAGCCCGGCACACTTACGGTACAAACCGACCTTGTCGATAATGATGAAGCAAGTTACATCCAAGTCGCGATTTCAGATACCGGCGTGGGAATGACGCCAGAGCAACAAGAAAAGATCTTTGCCTTAAACTACACCACCAAACGCGAGGGTCACTTTGGCTTGGGCATTGGTCTAACCGTGTGCCAACAAATTATCCAGCAACATGGTGGTGATATTCGTGTGTCATCTGTTCAGCAACACGGCACCACAATGACGGTGACACTACCCGTTTCGCTCTCCCCAGCTACCCGTAAGGAGCCCCAGTTATGAGCCAGTATATGATTTTATGCGTGGATGACGAACGTGACGTGCTTGATAGCGTCATGGATGACTTACAAGGCTTTTCTGATCATTTTGAGTTAGAAGCCGCAGAGTCGGTTACAGAAGCTCGCGATGTGATTGAGCAAATGGCGGCGCAAGGCACGCAATTGGCACTTATCCTGTGTGATCACTTTATGCCTGGTGAACTTGGCGTCGATTTTTTGATTGAGCTGGCGAAACAACCGCAAACCGCAGGGGCGCGTAAACTGCTTCTCACCGGCCAAGCGGGACTGGAAGACACAGTATCGGCAATTAACCACGCCAGTTTACATTACTACATTGCTAAACCATGGCAAAAAACGACGCTTACCAGCGTAGTCACCGATCAATTAACCAGCTTTATGATTGAGCACGAACCAAACCTGTTGCCATGGACCAGTGTACTTGATACGCCAAGACTCGTGGACGCCATCAACAAGCATAAATTCGAGGTGGGCGGCGAATAAGCGCTTTTTGCCTGAATACCCGCCATTGGGTCAGAAATCGGTAAAAAAGCCACGTCTGCCACACGGATGTGCTTGTTTATTCGTTCAATCGTCTTATAGAATGATTTCAACACCAATAACAAGTGGAATTGATAATGCGTAAATCTCTATTAGCCGGCGCTATTGTCGCTCTGGCCTCATTCAGCGCCGCGGCCAATGAAGACGACGCCAGCCTGAGCACCATGAGTAACTTCAGTTACGATTACGTTGAAGGGCGCATTGGTGTCAGCCCACTCACCTATGGTGCAGGATTTAGCATGTCTATCCATCCTAATGCACACATTCGCGTTGAGGCAGACACCGAGTTTGATTCAGACTGGGATACATCAGCAGGGATTGGCTTTCATGCCCCGATTAATAACTGGGCAGACCTGACCGGTGAGCTACTTGCTCGTGGGGTGAACAAAAAGGATTACGACAGTGATGTGGGTCTAGAAGTGAATCTAGGTATCCGTCAGTGGTTGGGTCCACAGGTAGAAGTGGGCGGCCAAATTGGTTTGCTCACCGTCGATGATGAAGAAGATACCTTTGGCTCCGCATACGGTCGTTTCCACGCCACCGAACTCTTTTCTTTGGGTGCCGAGTATCGTGTAAACGAGTGGTATGGCGACCAATTTATGTTTACCACACGCTTTAAGTACTGATCCCCAAACGTACTAAAGACAAACGGTCAACAGAAACAAAAAACCCGCATCATGCGGGTTTTTATTTACTTGCTATCCGGCACGGTTAGCGGATCAACAGCATAGGCACCGTTGATTCCACCAGCAGTTTGGTGGTGTTGCTGCCCAAAAAGAACTGACGCAGTTTCGAGTGCCCATAAGCCCCCATGACAATCAGTCCAACCTGGTTGGCCGCTTGATAGTCTAGGATAGCACGGTGCACCTCACCGGTTAACTGCACTTCAACCACATCGACACCCGCCGTTTTCAAGCGCTCTGCCGCACGTTTAAATGCTGCCAGCTTTTCTTGTGAGTCTTCTACCATCACCAAATGACAGGTCATCCCTGCCAACAGCGGTGTGCTCAAGGCTTTTTCTACCAACTTTTCGCTGATGTCGCTGCCATCAAAGGCCAATAAGTAAGACTCTGGCGCACTAAACTCACCATTCGCGACCAATGTATGCGCCTTGATGGAGCGGATCACACTTTCCAGCTGCGACCCAATCGCTTTGGTATCGTTTTGATGCAATTCACCTGATTTGCCCAATACCAAAACACGAGTTTGTGGCTCGAGCTCGAGTAATGTTTCTACTAAATGGCCGTGTCGTTGCAGTTTACGCACATCGTCCAGCCCTTTGGCTTTGGCGTCGTCTTCCAGCTCGGACAGCAGCGCTTTGCCGTGTTTCATGGCTAGCTTGGCACGCTGCTCATCCAGCTCCACCAGCTCTTGTAACAGTTGCTCACGGCTCCCGACTCCTAGGTTACCTGAAAGCTCAGGTTCCGCCGGGTGTGAGGATTTATCCAACACGTGTAATAGCGTCAGCGGCACAGAAAGGCGCTTGGCTGCCCAAATGCTCAAGTCTGCGACTTGCTTTGAATAATGCGGGCCATCTACGCACGCGGTAATTTGTTCCATGGTCGGTCTCCTTAGTGGCCAGCCATCATTTTTTCAACTTCTTCCGGCTTATCGTGCACGCCGAACTTATCGACGATGGTCGCAGTCGCATCATTCATACCCACGATGTTGACTTCAGTGCCTTCACGACGGAATTTAATCACCACCTTGTCGAGTACAGACACGGACGTAATATCCCAGAAGTGCGCTGCAGAAAGATCGATGGTGACACGCTCCACCGCTTCTTTGAAGTCAAACGATGATAAAAATTGATCTGACGAGGCAAAAAAGACTTGGCCAACAACGCGATACGTGCGCTCGTCGCCATTGTCTGTATTGTCGCTTTTGACCACCATAAAACGACCAATCTTGTTGGCGAAAAATAGCGCCGCGAGTAACACACCGACAAACACACCAATCGCCAAGTTATGGGTGAATACAACCACGGCAACGGTCGTCAGCATAACGATATTGGTCGACAGTGGGTGCGACTTCAGATTAATGATGGACTCCCAAGAGAAAGTACCGATCGAAACCATAATCATGACCGCGACCAATGCAGCCATCGGAATTTGGCTGATCCAATCGCTGAGGAACACCACCATGATTAGCAGCAAAATACCGGCGATAAAGGTCGATAGGCGTCCGCGGCCACCCGACTTCACGTTGATAACGGACTGACCAATCATCGCACAACCGGCCATACCGCCAAGAAAACCAGTCGCAATGTTAGCCACACCTTGGCCTTTACATTCACGGTTTTTATCGCTGCTGGTATCGGTCAAATCGTCCACGATAGTGGCGGTCATCATCGATTCCAACAGGCCGACCACAGCCAGCCCCGCAGAGTATGGGAAGATAATCGCCAGCGTGTCCCAATTTAGCGGCACGTCCGGCCACAAGAATACAGGTAAGGTATCCGGCAGCTCACCCATATCTCCGACAGTACGTAGATCAAGGTTGTATGTCATCGCGATGCCGGTAAGGACCAAAATACACACCAACGGAGAAGGAATGGCTTTACCAATACGCGGGATATAAGGGAACAAATAGATAATGCCAAGGCCCGCTAACGTCATTGGGTAGACATGCCAGAGGATGTCGCCCTCGCGCATGATCTCGGGGCCAAACAGCTCAGGGAGCTGCGCCATAAAGATCAAGATCGCCAAGGCGTTCACAAACCCTGTCACCACTGAGCGCGAGACAAAACGCATCAGGTTGCCGAGTTTTAGATAACCCGCACCGATCTGCAAAATACCGGTTAGCACGGTAGCGGCAAGTAAGTATTGCAAGCCATGCTCTTTCACCAAGGTGACCATCAGCAATGCCATTGCACCAGTGGCGGCCGAGATCATGCCTGGACGACCGCCCACAAAGGCGATAATCACGGCAATACTGAACGAGGCATACAGACCGACTTTGGGATCAACGCCGGCAATAATCGAAAAGGCAATTGCTTCAGGAATCAAAGCCAATGCCACCACGATACCCGCGAGGATATCACCGCGTACATTGGAGAACCAATCACGCTGAATTCTATCTATCATGAACGTCTCTATAAATTGGGATTAAAAAGTGATGTCGCGTTCTGATCTCGGGCCTACTGCAACCCAGAAAATCAAAGGGCGTGATCCTAGTCAGTTATTAACCAAGCGTCAACCGTCACATTTTTATCAATAAAAGGCGTTATTCATATAGATCAAAGCCTTATTGCGTGGATGTGATATTTTTAGCGTAGATTTATTGCCATCTTTTCTTGATACACGCTTTTCCGTATTGTCTGGACAGGTGATTAGTCCAAAATCAGCAGGTGATTGGACGTAAAACCGCGATTAGACGGGCCAGCCCAATCATTAACATCAATACGGGCGGTGACATGCCTTTACTCGAAAAGAAATGCAACCCGACCTGCTTACGTCGGTTTTGTGATGCCTTTTAATCCATGTTGGCGATGAATCAATCGCTTATTCATGTTTTCACCGCTTACTGACACACAAACGGGCCAAGATGCGCTAGGCTTTGCGCCCTCTCAATATCACAGACAATAACAACAATATGAATCCAGTCATGTCAGCGCCAACCAAGATGGCGTTACGCTTCCCCAAAGGGCGATTCGCCATGTTGAGTGTGTACAGCTTTACCGGTGCCGCCATTGTGGCTTCTACCATTTTTTCCCTGCTACTGTTCTTATCCCTTGACGACAACCCGCTAATGCAATGGTTGTTCGGGGCATTGGCAGTGATTTTTGAAGCGGGTAAGTTTTACGCATGGTACGAGTTTGGTGAGCGTCGGGCTCACGGCAACTATGTAGGCGCCTTGTCAGCCTTGGCTTTTTATCTCATTTTGGCCTTAATCTCGATCGGCGGCAGTATTGGCGGCATCAATAGTGCCACCAATGCCGCGCAAAGTGAGCAGCGCCAAGCCCAAGCGCAGATTGACGCTTATAACCGACAAATCGATGCTATCGAGCAACAAATCACCTTGAATAATCAAGCCGCTGAACGTTATATCGAATTGGATAGAATTGCGACTGGCGTGGCGCGATTACAAAAAGAAAACAACCAATTACGCAAAGAGCAACAACAGCTCGCGTTAGAGCGCGATAGTTTACCCGCGGTGGCACAGGGATCCATCTTGGGATTGATTAGCAACCTTGCGAACACATTAGGCGTGAGCGCCGATCAGGCCCAATCTTGGCTGGTGATTTTTCTCTCTGTGTTGTTAGATTTGTTCGCCGCTTTCTTTGTCGGCGTGATTGGTGAAGAACAGCGTTTCCGCCATTGGTATCGTCACCCACATGCCACGCCCCCTACGCCTGTGAACACCAAGGCGTCTCCTCGTGCCAATGATATCAACACGGAAGTCACCACGCCGGATTCAGCGTCTCCTCACGAAGATACGGATGCGCCTTATGCAGATATCAAAGCCGCGTTAGCCGCCAAAACGCTGCGTTGTAGCAAAAAAGCCGTGATGGCGGAATATGCACTCAGCCAAGAGGCCGTCGATACCCTATTTAACCATTTACAACAACAGGGATTGGTCGCCAAAAAGCCGAACCACCATTATCACTGGGTGGGTTAAACCGCCAGCATCAATATACCGCTGAGTATCATGGCGGGAAGCCCACTTAAAAACAGCCATAGTCCGAGCTTGTCATCGGGCGGTGACGATGAATCGATCACCATCGCGTGTTGTTGAGCCGTGAGCGCCCGCCGTGTCACTGAATCACGATACCAATAGCGGCTTTTGTAACGACTGTACGTCACAATACCCGCCGCCGACCAAACGAGCCCCCCGACGTAAAATGCACCATCCCCAAACGTCGTCAATGTTATCCACCCCGCCTGCCACGCCCCAACAACAGCGGCACTGGCTATTGCCGTTGACACTAACCAAACATAAAGAAAATGCACGCTTGGCGATGTAGATCCCTTCGGACGATGTGGTGCTTTCATCGTGTTTCCTTTCTGTGTCTTAGCGAGCTACTCTGGCTATTGATAATCCCACCTCTTTGCGGCATGGCGGTGATGTGGTACAAACATCTGGTAAGTTTGTTAATCAGTACGTTACCTGACCTTTTAGCACCTTACCGATAAAAACAATTTATAACCAAGCAAATACAACAAAAAGGTGATCTATGCATAAGGCTGCACAAGAGGTGCATGCGCCTGAGGCATCGGTATGGCGCGCATTAGGCGATGTCAGTCCGTTGTGCCTCGCCGTCCTGCCTTGGGGTGTACTCTGCGGTTCATTAGGGCTGCAAATGGGATTCAGTGCACTACAAACACAAGCCATGTCATTACTGGTTTTTGCAGGAGCGGTGCAATTGTCGGGCACCATGATGGTGGGCAATGCGGCGGGATTGCCAGCGGTACTCGGTTCCACACTGGTGATTAGCGCACGGCACCTTCTCTATGGTGCTCACTTTCGACAGTACATCACTCCCTTGCCACTTAAATGGCGTCTCGGCCTCGGCTTTTTACTGACCGATGAAATGTATGCGCTTTCAACCGCACACACCAGCAAGCAGGGAAAGTTTTCTAAACACTATGCCCTGTATACGGGCGCCGCGTTTTACGTGGGTTGGAATCTTGCCACCTTAGCAGGGATTCTCGCCGGTTCTCAGCTGAAAGCCTTGGAAGCCATCGGCCTCGATTTTGCCATTGCTGCCACCTTTATCGCACTGACCGTTCCCAGCATAAAAACTCGCCCCGTGCTACTTTGTACCTTGGCAAGCGGTGTCAGTATGCTGTTATTCACCTATTACCACATCCCCAATGCGTTAATCATTGCAACCGGCGTAGGTATGGTCGCRGGGCTAATGGCTGAGTCGCTACCGACACGGAGGGCGTCAACATGAGTTATTGGTTAATCATCGTCGCCATGGCGCTGATCACCTTCTCGGTGCGTTATCTGCTACTGGCACGGAGTATCCCTGTGCGCATTGGGCCGCGATTACAACGACTCCTGACCTACTCTGCACCGGCGGTTCTAACCGCGCTATGGGTACCGATTGTCTTCTTTCCCGAGGATCAGCTGGCTATCTCGGCGACCAATCCTTATTTAGTCAGTGCTTTAGTCGCGATTGGTTTAGCCTGTACGCGCTTATCAACCTTGATGGTGGTTCTGATTTCCATTGGTGCCTTTGTGTCACTGCAACTATGGATACTTCCGCACTGACACCATCCGAGATGATGGGTTAGCACATCGACAAAAACGGGCCTACTTGGCCCGTTTTTCTCTTCCTACTACTTACCATGAGAGTGACGACTTAAGCTCTCGCACGCGCCTTTCTCAGGTTCAATTCATCCAAATCTTGATTGAGTGACTCGGCTAATTCGCTGATTTTCTCCATATCTTGTTTGTTTTCCAACGCAATATCTGCGGCTTGTTGTCCCGATTCGGTCAATCGATTGATATTGGCAGAAATATCCGATGACACAGTACGTTGCTGCTCAATGGCGCTTGCCAGTGAGTTAATCCGGTCTGTAATGATAGAGAAGTTCTCCAGCACCCCGTCAATCGACCGCGATGTCTCGCTCGCCTGCTTCGATGCACGGTTGGCGAGCGACTCAGTCCGGTCAGAAAGCTCTGACGATTGCTTCAGACTACGGAATAATTCATTGGTCATATTATTAATTTCACTGGCCGATGATTGCGTACGGCTAGCCAACTTTCGGACTTCATCCGCAACTACGGCAAACCCTCGTCCTTGTTCGCCTGCCCGGGCGGCTTCAATTGCGGCATTTAAAGCAAGTAAATTAGTTTGCTCAGCCACATCAGTGATAACTTCCAAGAAGTGCTCAATTTGTCCCGCACTGTGCTCAACTTTATCAAACATTTCTGCAGAGACGTTGATTGCTGATACAAGCTCGTTCAATTCGCTCATCATCTCAGACAGCTCTTTCTGCGACTGACGTGAGCTTTCATCTACTTTTTCAGCTTCAGATGAAATGGCTTGTACGTCTTCTGACAGTGAGCCCACCGTACTAGTCATTTCTTCAATCGCTGTCGCAATGCTGTCGATCTTCTCGCTTTGCTCTTCGGTCAGGATAGCGCCTTTTTCCGCTCGCTTTTCTGAGCTGTCGGTAAAGCTATCCAGCGTATCGGCTGCCTTTTCTACGTTGCGAATCGTTTGACGTAACCGATCGACGGCTCGATTCAATGATTGTGCGACCTCGGTAAACTCATCGCCATCATTGGTGCTCAATTGGGCGGTAAGGTTGCCTTTCGCGAGCTCCTTGGCAAATGTACTGACGCGTGTAATGCCTGCTGYAAAACGTTGATTAATAAACATGGTCGCAGCTACTGCAATCATCAAGCTTAATCCGAGCACCACATATTCATTTAGCCAAGCCATATGAAATATCAACGCGGCATTTAAGCTCACCATGAGCGCATAGCTTGTAATGGATATGGCTCGAATTGACACCTTTGGCATAGACTTCTTCCTCCTTTGAATAAACACCGACGTGTTCGGTGCGACGTGGAGATATCAAGAACAATGCCAATAAATAAAGACAATGCATCGACTATAACGCCAGCAATCACTTAGCGAGAAATCACGCGAAATGAGGGCAACACAGTGACAGCATTCCGCTAGATTTATAGACAATCGTTGCATTATGCGTACGAGGATAAAAATCCGTGGTAAGAGACGCATCTCTCGCCACGAATGATGTGAGGCTAGTGTATTGCAGTTTGCAACAGGAGGGAGAGTAGGCCCGATGATACCGCTATATCTGACTACTCTTGATCTAACGATGAGGAGCTAAGCGCTCGGTTTTGGACCCGCGAGACATGGACCAAACTCATCAACTTGATACTCGGTTTTAACAGCAGCTGTGCGCTCCCAACAATGAAAAGCCAGGTACCACTTTCCATCAACGCATCGTTTAAGAAGAAAAAACTGCCAATCAAAAACCAAATCGCGATTAGAAGGTCGTTAAAAGCCCCACACGCCTCATAACGACGTTGAATCACCAAGTGTTTATTACCGATATCAATATCCAGTTCTCGGCCGTGACGTTCAATCATGTTGCCTCCTCTGGACCTTGGTATCAGCAATCAAGATGTTGGCGTTTAACGATCAGTACCGTTTGCACCATTTTAAACGTAAAAATCACCGCGCTCACCGCGAGGAATAGCCATGCAAGTGGAATAAACGCGAAGGGTTCTTGTAGCGTGCCGTTGGCAGCAATGTTAGGGGTGGATAAGTTGAATGCTAAGAGGCATCCAATACCAAGCAGAAAGAAGATAAATGAGGTACGAAAATGTCGTAATAGGGTTAGCATAAAACCTTTTTGTTGTTGCTTCAGTGCTTAGTGTGACCAACCTCACTGAATAAAGTTCAGTTTTATCTTCATTTTTTTCAAAAAATCTGGCTACCCTTAACGTCAGGGTAGCCAGATGCGCGTTTAAAGTTTGTAGGTTGCCACTTTTTCGCTAAGGTTCGCCGCTTGAATACGCAACCCATCCGCCTCTTCAGACGCATCGTTCGCACTATGAACAAGGTGCTCAGACACATCTTTAATTGAGGTAATATTTTGCGTGATCTCGCTAGTCACATGGGTTTGTTCTTCAGCAGCCGTTGCAATTTGAGTCGCCATATCGCTAATTTGGTTAACCGCCGCATCAATCTCACTCAATGCTGCAGTGGCTTTATCAGCGTCCGCGACCGAGTCACCCGCCAGTGATGAACTACTTTCCATAATAGAAACGGCATTGGCTGTGGTGGTTTGCAAGGTATCAATCGTAGACTTAATTTCTTCAGTCGATGCATGGGTGCGCTGAGACAAGATGCGCACTTCATCGGCAACTACCGCAAAACCACGGCCCTGTTCGCCTGCTCGTGCCGCCTCAATCGCCGCATTCAGCGCCAGCAAATTGGTTTGCTCAGCGATATCTTGAATGGTCGATAACACGGTCGAAATTTCTTGGGAGTGACTGTCCAACTCCGCCACGATGGTACTGGCCTGCTTCAACTCATCGGCCAAGCGGGTGATTGACGTCTTAGTGTTCTCCACCACCGCCCGACCATTATTGGTACTTGCGGTTGAATCTTGTGCGGTGCTTGCGGTGTGCTCAGCATGTGAGGCAATTTCCTGCGTCGCCGATGCCAGTTCTGTCACGGCTGTCGCCACCATGGTGATCTCTTGTTGCTGCTGATTAATATCATCCACGTTGCGTTGTGCACGATCGGTACTGCTTTTCGATTGCGATGTCAGCTGATCGGCCTGTCCACGAATATGGCTGATGAGTTGATGCATACTTCCTACGAAAGTATTGAAATTGTGCGCCAACTGCCCGACTTCATCTTCGCTTTCTACCTCAATCCGCTGGGTCAAATCACCGCTACCATGCGCAATTTGCTCAAGCGCATTCGACACATTGGTCAGTGGTTTAAACAGGACGTTAACCAACAGGTTAAATAACAAAGTACACGCAATCACCACCCCGATGGTCACAGCAATTTGTCCCCACACCGCATCGAACAAAGGCGCTACCAACGAGTCATAATTGATCACCGTGACCGTCATTAATCCCGTATTGGCAATCGGCTTGGCATACACCACACTTTGCTCACCGTTTACCTCGGCCATAAGATCTTGGCCCGAATTGGCGGCATTTTTTACCGTACTTAACGATAGGCCTAAGTCACTGACGGGTTGGTTAAGAAGATCCGTATTGGCATGGGTAAAGATGTTGCCATCGCCATTGGCAATAAACATATAACCGCGCCCAGGTAAGATAACCTTCTCAAGGCCTTGAATGATGTCGCCAATTTCAACGTCCGCACCAAGCACCACCATGTCGCCACCCAGTTGCAAGGCTTTACCTAAAGAGACAACATTAGCGCCAGTCGCTGCGGCCACCGTAGGGTTATCCATAAACACGCTCGACGGATCGGCTTTCGCGTTGATGTACCACCCCCATTTGCGTGGATCATCATTACCGGGAGGGAGGACCACACCATTGGCGTTGTCTTGACTACCATCTGGATACGCGAGGAACACATTATCAAACCCACCCGAATCGCGAACCTGTTTTAGGTGCGTCACAATGCTGTTGAGATTGGCTTCACTGCTTAGCGACGTCATCGCACGTTCTTTCGACACGATCCAATCCGCCACATACTGGTTATATGAGGCCGTCGTACTTTCGAGACGTTGCGATACCTCGGTATCAAGCCGTGATAGTGACGCCCGAAATGAGATCGCTTCCACCAGTAAACCACCTATGATGATGGCGACACTCGCCGATAGCGCAAGCTTATTTTTTAATGAAAGTTTTTTAAACATAACTGCCTTGTTTGTTTGTCAAAATCTGATTGTGATTGTTGTCTAGTCAGTAAAACAGCGATCACAAAAACCCGCAAAACCGCTCACTATCAAATGATATCTGCATCACAACAATCTTAATGATGCGTTACGCAACACGTTGAAGTGTTAACGTGTTTTATCCAAATAGTAGCCCCTTTGGTGCAATTGATTACATAAGCTATGCCGAGTTAGAAGGGAGATAAGCGTCTCTACCTACCAAAAGAAATCCATACAATACTGCGCGAGATCAGGAAGAAAGAATGATGTATCGATATCAATTCGACCTTGTATTAGCAAAATGCCACATTGGCACGTCGTGCTGACTCGCAACTTTTATTTTGCTCAACTACGCTTTAGATAACTAAGAAGTACGCGAATAGAGGCGAAGATCATGGACTTGTTTGCGGATCAGCGTGACGACGCATCACCATCCCCACCAGAAACGAATCAGGCTTCCACCCACGAGCCATGGCGTATTCTGTTGGTGGATGATGATGATTTGATGCACGAGGTGACGCGCTTGGCGTTAACAGGGTTTACGTTTCAAGATCGCCCGCTCGAGATTTTATCGGCATTATCAGGGCAAGAAGCGAAAGACATTCTCGCAAAAGAGGAAGGTATCGCCCTGGCACTTGTGGATGTGGTGRTGGAAACCGAGCACGCGGGTTTAGATCTGGTGCGATATATCCGCGATGAGAAAAACGACCACGTGATCCGGTTAGTGTTGCGGACTGGCCAAGCGGGACAAGCCCCCGAAGATAGAGTCATCCGCGAATACGATATTGACGATTACAAAGAAAAAACCGAACTCACCACCCAAAAGCTAAAAACCTTACTCTACTCTATGCTGCGCTCTTATCGCGATTTGTGCATGATTGAGGAGCAAAAACAAGGATTAAAGCGGGTGATTGAGGCGTCGGCCAACGTCCAAAACACTACTAACCTGCAACACTATGCGACCGCGGTGTTGGAGCAACTTACCTCATTGCTACACATTCATGACTCAGCCTTTTATTGCGTCGTACAACCTCGCCCTGGCGCAGAAGAGTCACGCGCACTGACCCTCGCCGCGACAGGAGAATACGTTGACTGCTACAGCGAATGTGCATTTGAGAAGTTACCGAAAACGGTAGCAGAACGATGCCAACAAGCCCTCAATAAACAACAGAGTATCCAGTTTGATGATGGCTTTGTGCTGTTCCATCGTGATGAGGAAGATGTTGAGTTTCTACTTTACGTAAATCACGCTAAAACTCTCTCAGAGCTCGACCAACATTTGCTGAAAATATATATGCAAAACATTGGGCTGACGTTCGAGAACCTTAGCTTGATGGTAGATTTACGTGAAACTTCCAAAGAGCTAGTTTATAACCTCGCCAATGCAGTGGAAGCGCGGAGTAAAGAAACGGGGGCGCACGTGCAACGGGTATCTTTGTTCTGTGAACGCCTTGCAGAGCTTTACGGCCTGAGTGAGCAAGAGGCCACCATGATTAAACACGGATCGCCGCTGCATGATGTGGGTAAAGTCGCGATCCCTGATGCCATTTTGCACAAACCCGGTAAGCTCGACGCTGATGAATGGGAGATCATGCAAAAACACGTTGAATATGGTGTCGAAATTCTTAGCCATTCCAAACGCCGTTTAATTTTGGTTGCCAAAGAAATTGCCGCGACTCACCATGAAAAATGGGATGGCAGTGGATATCCCAACAAATTGGCAGGGGAAAACATCCCTGTCAGTGGACGGATTTCTGCATTAGCCGACGTGTTTGATGCACTCGGGTCAAAACGCTCATATAAAGATGCGTGGACTGATGACGACATTCGTAACGAGTTGATCGCACAGCGCGGCAAACATTTTGAGCCCAAGCTGGTCGACTTACTGATCGATAACTGGGACGACTTTATTGCAATCCGCGAAGCGCACCCAGACTAATCGTATGCTTTTACCCAACAATCAAAACGCGCCGTTTGAGCGCGTTTTTTGTGCGTGTTATCCAAAGCGATTGCTTATCCCAAAATGTGCTGACCAACGGTATCGTCAGCACTTAGGCTTTCATCCTCACGCCATCAATCAATGTTTTGCCACCGTGAAGAAGGCGTCAACGACCAGCGTTTCATTTCACTGGCACTATAAATCGCCCGCCCTTGGCGACCAATTTGAATCGGTATTGTGCTTGCATCTGCGCCAGCATGAATTTGTTTAACGAGCTCCCCCGCATGCTGGCCTTGTGACTCACCAAATAACACAACACCGCCCGCCGTCTTCCCTTTACCGACAGAAAAGTCCCAAAAGCCAAAGATCGGCAACTTTGCATGTTGGTTTGTCCAACTGAGTACTTGGTTGGCGTCGACATTGTTTTCTTCACTGTCCACTAAGGTTTGATATAGGCCAACAATAATTGCATCAAAGCCATCGCGTTTTGCGGCAGTAATTTCGCGCTGCCAACCTTGGAACGTCACAGCAGTAACGATATCAATTTCAATCCCTAAGCTACGACGAATTTGTTCGTACTGACGCAGTATATAATCAGCAGCAATTTCCGAAGTGACCCCCGAGTCGAACATCACTTTTACTTTGATGTTTTTCTTACCTAGCAGCATGCTGATTTCACGTACATTTCGCACAAATAAGGGTAATTCCAGTACGCCAGTTACTTTTGCTTGACCGTCATACTGGGCAAGCAAATGGCGAGGGTTAGAGTTAATACCTAAAAAAACAATCGAAATGGGCTCATCATAGAGCCTTGGCAACATGTATTTCAGCGCATTATCATCGCCGAGTACCACGATTTCAGGCTTTGCTGCTTGGTATGCGGCAAAGGCTTTATCCGCCTGCTTTTCAAACTCACGGGGTGGCAGCCGCTTGGTATCCATTTCAAAGCGAGATAGCGTGTAATCACTGCCCAATGCCTTTTCTAGACCAGCGATATAGCTTTTATCCCAATCATAGCCATAGTGATAGCTTTGAATCAGCATCACATTCGTGGCCCAAGCAGGGGCCGTTGCAAAAAGGAGTAAACTAATGAGTACTTTTATCAACCGGTGCATGATGAGCTCCATAGTAACCGAACCTTTTTAGTGTAGGCGAGCCAAGACAGATACCATGGGTATGACATCCTGTTTTTTCATCTACACTTAAATTTGATTCCGTTGCCATCGATGACTGTAGACGTATGAGCAAAAGCCATAAATTCGATGAAAGTATCCGTAACCCTTTCTTCAGCCTTGTTGGCCGTCGAATTTTGCTGATCATGATTTTTCTCAGCGGCTTCTTCACCATTTTCACCACGCTTTTGCAAACGTATTGGGACTATGACGAAGCATTCAACAATGTGGATAGCCGTCATTATGAAATTGAGAATATTCATGCCGATTTATTGGCAAGCTCGCTTTGGATTTATGATCTAAGCAGTGTGCAAGAGCGTCTGGATGGCTTGGTCAACCTTCCCCATGTCAATTATTTATCCGTACGCTCAGAGAACTATTTGTTCGACGCTGGAGAACCTGTCGAGGTCAGTAAGCTCGTCAATGAATACCCACTCGAATATGATGATCCAGACACAGGGCGTACACAGCGTATCGGGACGATTTATGTTGAATCGGACATCAATACGATATACACACATTTGATTCAGCAGTTTTTTCTTACTTTGCTACTCAACGCTATTAAGACCTTGCTAGTTTGTTATCTGATTCTACTGGTCTTTCATCACACTGTGAGCCAGCGCGTATTCCATGTTGCTCAATTTTTACGGGGCTACAATCCGCTAGACCCAGCACACAAAACGCTCACTCTGCCAAAAACGAAATACATCATGGAAAAGGAAGACGAGCTGGACTGGCTCGCAGTAGAAACCAACAAAATTACCGACAACATGTCAACGCTGTATCGAAAAATTATGTTAGAGCGAGAGCGCCTATCAGACTTTACTCATGTCTCCTCTGATTGGCTGTGGGAAACCGATGCCGACCTAAAACTCACTTTTTGCTCTGACCCGATGCGTCACGCTCTAGGTATCGAAGCCAAGCATTTTCCCTACTTACACGACATACTCAAAACGATTGGCTGTAACCAATTCATTGGCAATTTGCAGCGCCAGCAAGATTTTGCGATGTGTGAAGAAATCATCCAAATTGATAATGACACCCGCTATTTCGTCTTTCAGGCGCTCGCCCACTATGGCGTCGATGGTTTTCGTGGCTTCCGTGGCACTGGTATCGATATTACGGAGCTCAAAAAGACACAATTTGAACTCGAAACGTTAAACCAAAACCTCGAAGTCACCGTCGATGAGCGCACTCGCGAGCTACAAGAAAGTATGGAGCGACTAAAGGCGGCGCAGGATCAGTTAGTGGAGTCTGAGAAATTAGCCGCATTAGGGAGCTTGGTGGCTGGCGTTGCGCACGAAGTGAATACCCCGCTAGGCATTGCAGTCACCGCCTCCTCTGTGGTGAAAGAAATCACTACCACCCYCAATGCTGCGTTCAAAGAAAAGACACTGACAAGCACTCAATTTGCATCACTGATGAAACAAGTAGATGACAGTATCAACATGCTCGAACACAACCTGAATCGCGCCTCACACCTGATTCGTGACTTCAAACAAACTGCCGTTGACCAAGTTTCGGAGGCGCATACCGAATTTGATGTCAAAAAAACGATCGATGCGCTCATTGCAAGTCTGCATCCTGAAACGCGTAAAGTGCCCGTCGAGCCAATGGTGAAAGGAGAGGAAAAAATTATCATGCACAGCCTTCCCGGCGTGCTGACTCAAGTCATTTCTAATTTGGTGATGAACAGCATCAATCATGCATTCGACGATACCGACGCGCCACACATTCTGATTGAGTTTGAACGCCAAGATGAGCATCTCTATCTGTGTTACCAAGATAACGGCTGTGGCGTCCCCGAAGAGTTACATCAACGCATTTTTGAGCCCTTTTATACCAGCAAACGCGGTCGCGGTGGATCAGGGCTCGGGCTGAATTTGGTTTTTAACTTGGTCAAGCAAAAGCTTCAAGGCGAGTTACAGTTTGAATCGACGCCCGGTGAAGGCGCCAAGTTTATGTTTTTAATTCCATTGAACCTGGCCAATATCGCCTCACAACAACGCGAAGATACTCAGCACACAATAGGGAAGCAATGAGCCAACTGCAGAAGTTTGAGGAAAGCATTAGTCACCCGCTGTTCAGTATTGTCGGACGGCGGATCATCTTATTGATGGTGTTGTTGAGTAGCTTTTTTACCATTATGACCACACTGCTGCAGCTTTCATGGGATTATGAAGAGGCGTTCGATAACGTCGATCGTCGCCACTACGAAATTGAAAACGTCCATGCCGATTTAATTGCCTCCTCATTGTGGGTCTTTGACTTGGTGAGTGCACAAAACCGTCTCGATGGGCTCGTGAACTTGCCTTATATCGACTATCTGTCGATTGAATTCGATGGTGTTGTCCTTGATGCAGGTGAACCTATTAGCAAGAACAGTGTGATGAGTAGCACTGAGCTTATTTACTTTCATCCGGATACAGGGCGACGCATTGAGCTAGGTACGCTATTTATCGAATCGGATGCTCAAAAGATCTACGATATTTTACTGCGTCAATTCGTGATCACCCTGCTTCTTAACGGCATTAAAACCCTGATTGTCTGCGCATTAATTTTGTGGGTGTTCCACCAAAGTGTCAGCCAGCGGGTGTTCTCAATTGCCAAACACCTGCGTCATTTTGATCCGTTAGCCCCCATTCATCAGCCGCTGGAACTTAAGCATCGCAAGTTCATCATGGAAAAAGATGACGAACTTGACTGGCTTGCCGAAGAGACCAACAAAATAACTCTGCGTATGGCTAACTTATACCAGAGCATTATTCTGGAGCAGGAGCGCCTCGCAGATTTCACCAGCGCGTCATCCGATTGGTTATGGGAAACCAACGCAACACAACGTCTCACGTTTTGCTCAGATGCCATGCAGACAGCGCTTGATATTGATATACACAATACGCCCAAAATCCGCGATATCCCTTTACTCGCGAACTGTTACTCGTTACTTGGCCACCTCGAAGACTATGAAAACTTCACCATGTGTGAAGAGAAAATATTATTGAACAAGCGCCCTCATTACTTTGTTTTTCAGGGCATTGCCCACTTCAGCGATGAAGGATTTGTCGGTTTTCGCGGCACGGCAATTGACATCACCGAGCTAAAGCAAACCCAGCTTGAATTGCAATTACTAAACCAGAACTTGGAGAAAACCGTCAATGAACGGACGCAAGATCTGGAGCAAAGCATGGAGAATCTAAAAGCCGCACAGAACCAATTAGTGGAATCAGAAAAACTGGCCGCTTTGGGAAGCCTGGTTGCCGGTGTTGCACATGAAGTAAACACCCCACTCGGGATCGCGGTGACTGCCAATTCGGTGATTAAAGAGGCGGTAGCCACACTCAATCATGCCTTCGCGGACCAATCCCTCACCAGTCAACAATTTGAAGCCGTGATGAAGCAGATCGTCGATGGCTCCAACATGTTGGAAAATAACCTCAATCGTGCCGCCCGCTTGATTCGTGATTTCAAACAAACCGCCGTTGATCAAGTCTCAGAGAGCCGCAGTCAGTTTCGTGTTGTACAGGCACTAGACGCGCTAATGGGGAGTTTGCGCCCTGAAACGAAAAAAGTGCCCGTCGTCCCTATTATTGAAGGCGATGCCAACCTAGAAATGAGTAGCTTACCCGGAGTATTAACCCAAGTGGTATCAAACTTGGTGATGAACAGCGTGCGGCATGCGTTTGAGAATATCGATAGCCCTGCGATTCACATCAAGATCACTGATCTAGGCGAAGATGTAGAAGTGGTTTATACCGATAATGGTGTAGGCGTGCCGCCTGAACTGCATCAGCGCATTTTTGAGCCTTTTTACACCAGCAAGCGTGGCAAAGGAGGCTCGGGGCTTGGCCTTAACTTAGTGTTTAATCTGGTTAGACAAAAGCTTCAAGGCAAACTAAGTTTTGACTCAGATATCAACCAAGGCGTGACGGTGGTGCTCACGTTACCGAAGTTCTTACAAGTATCCGCCCAATCGGAAAGTGAAAGCGTTTCGCGATAAATCAGGACACCTCCTACACTGCCCCGTTTGTTTGCAGCAAGCGAAACTGGTGAAGAATGATGGCGCTTACACCCTCGCGCCCACCGGGGTTCAGCGTTCACCAGCTAAACAGCGTCGCAAGCCAGATACGGCATTAATTCGTCGAGTGATCCAAGAAACCATCGATACGATCCCAACTCAAGCGCTACTTGCTCGGGCAAATGAACGTCATCTTGATCTGGACACCTGATGCAACCGCTTATCCGTATACTCGTAAAG
>NZ_MUFL01000035.1:0-32983 GCF_001995355.1 Salinivibrio sp. PR919
GGAAAAGGATTGGCGCGCGTAATCAGATGCGCATGCCAGCGATAAATGAGATTGTTCTCTTGATGTAACAGCGTATTGCCTAATAGGCGGTCGATACGTTTAATCGCATGTTTAACTGAGGTTTGTGTCTCAAGTGCGCGCCCAAGCTTGGTGAGGGTTAAATCAGCGCCGTCGAGCAAGGTTTTAGTAGCAAGAGTAAGAGAAATAAGCCGTTTCTTGTGAATGTTGGGGCACTGTTTTGACAGTGTTTGTAGTAGGATTTGGTCATCACGCATCGTTAGCATCGCTATTGAATCTGTCTGTATCGAGTGTGTTTTTGGCGAAATTCATTAGATCAGAGGGAGTGATGCGTGTCTACCTCATTGTTTCAAAAGATATTTATGAGGGGATTCCCTAGATGCGGGCGTTATGTGCTTTCGAAATCATCAAATGTACGAGGATGAAAATGTCAGAAAATCAACCAATTAGTGTGACTGAAGAATCTCCTTCAGTTCAAGCTCATTTAGCGATGTTACAAAATGTTATACAGAGAATGGCATCAAATAGCTCTTCATGTAAATCATGGTGTATTACTTTAGTTTCCGCTGTGCTTGTAATAGTTGCGGATAAAGGAAAGCCAGATTATGCATGGATTGCATTATTACCTACGGTAATATTTGCTTGTTTAGATGCATATTACTTAGCGTTAGAAAAGGGGTTTAGAGAAACTTACAACAAATTCGTCGAAAAACTACATCGTAAGTCATTATTTAGTTCTGATTTATATGCAATCAAGCCACAGGAGRAAATGTCAAAACATCAGGTTGATGCAATGAAGTCAATTTCAGTTTGGGGATTTTATATTCCATTAGTGTTTATGATTTATATAACTAAAATAATAGCAATTGGTTGATTATGGCGGGTATTGTAAAAAGAAAATACGAATCAGAAACAAGAAAATTACAAAAGTCATTTACACGACCTTTGAATTTAATATCAGAGGCGTTACCTGAAGAGTATGATAAGTATTTGTTGTTAAAGTTATTTAAAGAATTGTTCCCATTAATGTGGGATAGCTTAAACAAAAGATATGAACAATATGAAAGCAAGGATAAGTTCCTAGCTAAAGTCGGTAAGAGAAAAAGATATTATCATGATAAGCCTGATGTTTTTTTCTTCAAGTTACTTAAAGTTAAGCATATGGTTTCAGATGGTCAACGTGCAAGACATAAGAAAAAGTTTAATGAAAAAAATGCCCAACTGGCATATCAATCATTATTAAATAAAGCAAATAATAAAGTAAAGGCGCATGAAAATAAAATGGCGTCTAGAAATAGAGATCTACAAACAGTAGATCCGTTATACATTGATGCATTTCTATCTGCTTACCATAAAAGAGGAATAACAATTCAAGGAAAAGTTGAAATATTTAATGAACTAAAGAAATATAACACTCCCCAAGTCATAGAATTTTTTCAGAAGTTAAACGATAGTGAAAGAAATAACCAAGTTAGGAGGATGGCATTTGAGCATCTTCAAACACTTGGTGCTTCAGTGAGACTTAGAAAAAATTTTAAGGGTATAGTAAAATCGTATAATACAGAGACAGATCGGTTTATTGTTTCTCCAGAAGATTTGTACCAAAGATTAGAGTCAAATACTATACAAAATAAAAAGAAGTTCCATGCGTTTATCTCGCATAGCGGCGTTGTTGATCAAATCATTCACCTAACGCACTGATCCCAATGGGGTTGCCCCCATCAATCAACTCGGTAACTAACAGGCATACCAAGTCTTATGACTTTGTTTATTGCTTTCACGTTGGCCAATGTTTCGCCAACTTGTGCATCGTAATCACGTAGTGTCAGCTGAGGGCTGATTAACGTTTTGTATCGAGACATGCCTGTTTCTGACAGAGAGCGTTGGTGATAACCTTCTTCTCGTTTCCAGTTTGCCAAGTTACCCGATTTCAAGGCACTGACGGCTGCATTGCGAGGGTGACCGTCCTCCCAGTAACCCGCATTGCTGCGCGGTGGAATGGTCGGTTTGATGCCTTTTTTCTTGAGCACCTGATGACAGGCCTTCGTATCGTAAGCGCCGTCAGCACTGACTTGGGCAATTTTTCGGCGTAACGGGTTGAGCAGCGTCGGCAAGGCTTCATTGTCACCAACAGACGCTAAGCTAACGACGGCAGAAATCACTTCATGTGTACTGTCGTCAATCGCGAGATGCAGCTTGCGCCAAACACGGCGTTTTTCCTTGCCATGTTTGCGCATTTTCCATTCTCCCTCGCCAAACACTTTTAAACCGGTGGCATCAATGACGACGTGRGCAACGGGCCCACGACTGGGTAATCGGTARTTAACYTCAACCGTCTTCGCCCGTTTRCTGATACAACTGTATGACGGCGATTTKAGCGGTACGTCCATCARRCCAAATATCGAGTCGAGAAAGCCTTGAAGGGCGCGAAGAGGGAGCTTGAAAATGCCTTTAACCATCAGTGCTGTTTCAATGGCACCATCGGTAAACGTAAACCCTCTGCCTCGTTTGCCATGATGCTCTTTGCAGTGCCAAGTCTGGATAGCGGCGTCATCAACCCAAAAGGTAATCGAACCACGATTAATCAGTGCTTGATTGTATTGCTTCCAATTGCTGATTTTATACTTGGCTTTGCTCATCATCGGTGACCTGTTTGAGGCGTTGATGATCTGATCGCGGCTCGGATGATAAGTTCAATGATTTAGGAAACAACGCCTCGCATAGCTATAAAGACTCTGATTTAGTAAGGCAGGTTAAGCAGAGCCTTAATAATCATGATTTAAGTGTTTACTGTGACTGGACTAGTGATAATGATTTTTTGAAGCGAAATCTAGTAAGTGACTACACCAAAATGGTGCTAAAAAAGCGAATTGAACAATCAAGGTGTATTGTATTTCTGCAAACAAAAAACTCCGTGAATACAGACAATTCATTTACATCACCTTGGATATCATTSGAAATTGAACATGCGTTATCAATCGGTAAACCAATATATAGCTTAAATTTCACCAACGATAGCGATATGTTTAAACAAGTGAAATATTTTATTGATAATGGTATTGAAATTGATGATGCCGAAGTCAATAAAATACGCACGTAACAAACGAGCATGTCGTCAATCGTTGAATTTTGGCGAGATCTCTATCCCACATCACGCCGTCTTTGAGCATTGAACCTAAGCTCACCATCATCTCACGTTCACAGGCAATAATGGCAATTTTTTGTAATTAATCTCTGAATAAAGAGAAAAGTGGTGTTTAGCGAGCTCAACTTTTTTCTCCTAAAACAGTACCGAGCTAGACGGTGTCGTCTTGATAATTCGAGTGATGGTGAACATCGACGATATAGAGTAAGGATATTGCATGGAAATTAGGACTGGCAAGCATACAGATGTATCGGCTATTACCGACATTTTTAACTTTTACATCGAACATACCAATGCTCGATTTGAGGTAGAGCCGTTCACAGTAGAGAATCGCCAAGAATGGTTTTCGCAGTTTTCAAGTGGAACGAAGCATCAGCTTTATGTTGCGATAGAATACGGCTTAGTATGTGGTTTTGCATGCTCCCAACCGTATAGGGTGAATTTTGCTTTTGACGATACGGTCGAGGTGACAGTGTATTTAGCGCCAGAGGCGAAAGGCAAAGGCTTAGGGACTAGGCTGTATAAGCGGTTATTCTCATCGATAAGCACGTGCGGTGTTCATCGCGCACTGGCCGGTATTGCGTTGCCAAATGATGCATCAATAGCTTTGCATAAACGCTTTGGTTTTAAAGAGGTTGGTGTTTTCGACGAGTACGCAAGAAAAAATGGGCATTATATTAGTTCAATTTGGTTAGGAAAGACGTTGGATGCTATGCCTGATTGTGTTGATTAGTTCATAACTAGCGTATTTCTGCAAGGTAGCAATCAATGAGGATAAAATGAATACAGTGGATGTAATGCGAGACTACAATGAGTTTGAGCGAAAGCTTGTTCCCTCGTTTAATGGTGTAAAGGAGTCAGATAATAATCTGACGAAGTTCGTATCAAAAGATCGTTGTGGTAGTTATATTTCTTTCTTTGATTTTGACGAAAATATTGCTGAATCAATAGTTAAAGAGCAGCTAGTATACTTTAGCCAACGCAACTTATGCTTTGAGTGGAAGACATATAGTACCGATAATCCAAGTAATATCGGCAGTGTATTACTCGCTAATGGTTTTGAAAAAGAAGATACCGAATCATTTATGGTTTTGGATCTTTCAAAGGCCATTGGTGAGCCCTTTGATGAATCTCAGATCACAGAGGTTTCTGACAGCACAGGCATTCGTGACGCAATAAGGGTTCAAGAACAAGTTTGGGGTGGAGACTTCGATTGGCAATACAACTACCTAATGAGTCTCAAAGAAAATTCTCCAGATTCAGTGTCCATTTATGTAGTGTATGTCAACGATCAACCAGTCACTTCTGGCTGGCTAACGTTTAATGGAAGCAGTCCATTTGCAGGTATTTGGGGCGGAAGCACAATCGAAGAATTTCGCGGTAATGGGTATTATAGTTTGCTCCTTAACAAACGCATCGCTGAAGCGAAATCGAAACGGGTTAAATATCTTATAATCGATGCCTCAGATATGAGTAAACCAATCGTATCAAAGCGTGGTTTTGAAGTCGTAGCGACAACAACGGGATACACTTCACCAAATAGCTAATAAACGATTAGCTGCCTCTGGCACTTCTTTCAGCGCGAGAGCAGCCAATAAGTAAGCGTATATACTGTTACCTTAAAAGTGGTACTTAGAGAGACTAGCGTCAAAGTTAATTGATTAGATATAGTTACCTTCTGTATTCAAGGTTGTGTCTAAGTGATGTTGATTATCAATAAAGGGATAATCTGTTAATTTTTAATATAGTATCGAGGGAACGATGCAAGATAAAAAAGTAAGAGACGCCTATAACGTTTATTTTTACTTTAATAATGAACGAACGCTCTCAACTGATTTAGACAGTGAACTTTTTTCGGTTGAATCTGAAGGTTGCTCTGTCTTCGTGGACAAAACACGTAAGTATGATAACCAGATAATCATCCATGAATTTTCTAGCATAGAGACTTTAGAGAGTTATCTGAGTTTTTACACACATAACTTGCCCCCTGAAATCTCCGTCGAACCGCAGGCAACAACAAATGATCTGACAACATGGTTATTAAATCGTGACTTTATGCCGGAATATGAGCATGAATTTCTCGAACTGAAGTCGAATGATTATGTGACGTGTGCAGATAAATCCCAGCAAGTGTCAGTTGAACGATGGTCACATGATAATGTTGATGATTTTTTATCTCTACTTAAAACGTCAGGTTTAGAGTGTTCTAACGAAATCTGGCAGAAGAAACGTCCGCTTTACTGTACAGAAATGTTTCGTTGCTATGTTGCGAAAATAAACGGTGAGCCATGTGCTTGGGCAACGAGTTATATCGAGGGCGAATATGTAATACTCGCCAATGCGTATACACAAGAAAGTTATCGTTCGAAAGGGTGTCAGACTGCGCTACTTCGAGCACGAATTGAAGATGCTATTTCTTTAGGTGTTAAAGTGGTGTTGACTGATGTCATGCCAAACAGTACGAGTAGTCGTAACTGTAAGTCAGTCGGCTTTAGGCGTGTTGGTGTGAGAAGCGTATGGTGTAAAAATAGAGATACCCATAGTTGATATTAAGCTTCACCCTTTCAGTGTGATTAGGGATACATATAAGATCATGTTAATTGAGCCTAAATCACACTAACGATAGCGGCGTCGGCTGATTGCTAAGACGGTTTGATGAATTACTGGGTTACGACAGTTCATTTTTTATCGAGAAGTTTTTCGAGTCACTTTCAATGAATAATAAACAAGATTCTTCCAATGGTATATCCGTCTATCCATCTGCGTTGCTTATACATGTACCGAATGTAAATGAAGGGCTAGAGTGGTATCGCAAGGCTTTCCCTAATGCAACGCCTATGTATTATCCAGACTTTGATTTTACCGCCCTCGACTTAAATGGTTTTCAGTTGGAAATTGTGCAAGCCGATGAAAAAGTCCGCAATGGTAAGTGCGGAACTGTGCTGTATTGGCTGGTTGATGACTTGTTAAGCGCTCTAGAGCACTTTAAGGCAATCGGCGCTGAGTTATACCGCGGTCCAATAGCGATCGAGCATGGACTATCTATGTGCCAAGTCGCTGATCCATTTGGAAACCTAATTGGGCTCCGTGGGCCTGTTTGATGAATGAGAAGAGTTAGCAAGGGAAAAAATCAACGAGTTGTCATCTAAGTAAACCACAATGGAGTGTGCTTCTTGGGCACACAATCAGGGAATATTGATAATGTTATATCTTGGTGTTTTAATCGTTTTTATCTATCTGGTGTGGAAGTTTACAAAGGATAGCCAACCAACGGATACTCGGTGGAAGAGAAAGGAGCCGTCTCTTAGTCAAGAAACGGAGAGCTCAAAATACGCTGATAATCAGATAGATGATGATAATCCGCATAAACGTCGATTTGAGAGGGTTGAGCATAAACGCCAATCACATCTTGCGACTAGAAACGAGCAGAAACTCTATTTTGCTCTCCAAAAGGCTCTTCCCTCTGATTATGTCATTCACAGCCAAGTGTCTCTTATGGCGCTCGTTAAGCCCGTCGACTTCCGGCATAACTCTCGTACATGGGCGAAGCGTATGGATTTTGTGATAACTGACAAAACGACAAGAATACTCGCTGTGATTGAATTAGATGATGCGACGCATCAATGGACGAAAAGACAGGCACGCGATCAGTACGTAAATGAAGCGCTTTATGGTCATCATAAACTGATACGTATTCCGTCAGCGAGCTTTTATGAACCATCAAAAATCGCAGATATATTATCTCGTGAAGTAGATATCAAGTGTAATAACTTTGAAGAAAAACATTCGCTAAGTGATGTTAGTAAACCAAACGTCACTTAGTGTTTAATGCAAGTAAGCTCGTCAAGAGATTAAGAGTAAAAAGTTCGTTGTTTATTATATAAAGGGGTTTAATGGAAGAATATTGTAATCCAATGGTGCCAGAGTTAACTGTTAGTGATTTTGAAAGATCGCTCCATTTTTATCAGGGTTTGCTTGGGTTCAAAATTAGAAATCAACGCACCACACCAAAATTTGCTTACTTAGAGTATGAGAAGGTTCATATTATGATTGAGCAAATGCACGACGCCGGATGGGAGACAGGGGCACTCGTCTACCCACTCGGGCGAGGTGTTAATTTTCAAATAGAGTTAAGTGATATTTCGCCGGTTCTAGAACGCTTGGTTGCGTCTGAAACTCCTCTTTATCAAGATCAACAAGAAAACTGGTATGACGAAGGGACGGTGCTTTGCGGTCAACGAGAGTTTTTGGTTCAAGACCCCGATGGCTATTTATTACGCTTTAGTCAATTCCTCGGAGAGAAAGAAAAAGGTGGTTTGTAATCAATGTTCGAAACGTAACATCGGGTGAGTATCGCCATGTTTTTTATTACTTATGTGACAGAGAAACTAGCCAGTGAAAATCGTTGAGGCAAAGACAGCAGATTTAGAAGCATTCTATGTCTATCTGAATGCTCAGCTTGAAGAGAATAACACCAACAGTGCGCCAAGCTTCCAGCCGCTTTCTAAAGCATGTAGCTATGTATCCGAAGAGTTAAAAGCGAAGTTTCAAGACGGATTTCAGTTTGAGGTAGGGCAGACAGGCTGGAGAAAACTATGGTTGGCTAAAGAAGAGAATAATACCATTGTTGGTCATATTGACTTGCGTCAGTATAACGAACCATACAAGGCTCATCGCGTTATGCTTGGGATGGGAGTTGAAAGTCGTATTAGGCGACAAGGAGTAGGGGCGGCATTAATTAATGCCGTGGTGGTGTTTTGTCAACACACAGAGCATGTCAGATGGCTTGACTTGAACGTGCTCTCTAACAATCTACCCGCCAAAAAACTATACGAAAAATGTGGCTTTAAAGTGATTGGCAATATGTCGGATTGCTATCGAATCGATGGTCATTCTGTTGATGAGTTAACGATGACCCGTGCTATCTAGCACTAACTTTTGCGCGCGTAATGGAGATAGAGAWTATCTTGAGTAAGGATACACCCATGCACCTGACTTTCCGTCCCATCAATCTTGAAACCGATTTTGCTTATTGCGTAGCTGCACGTCGGGACGCTTTTGTGTGTAGCTTTGGCTCCGATGCGGGGTTTGAAGACTTTCTAACGGGCTATTATGAACGGGTGAGTAAACGCATGAATCAGCCCGAGTGGTTTTATCGGCATATATTTTTCGATGGAGAATGGGCTGGGCAGCTTGAATTTCGCAGTACGTCGACCGAGCCTGAGACGGGTTATGTGCATCTCATCTACCTTGCACCTGCTTTTCGTGGTCGAGGGCTGGCCCCTTTGCTGCAGCGCTATATCGAAACTACCTTAACAAACGCGGGGTGCCGCCGAGCGTTGCTATCTGTAAGCCGTGATAACCATCGTGCGTTAGCCTTTTATCGCCAGCACGGCTGGGAATTTGTTCGCGCTAACCCCAAACATGCGAAGACCGATTTTTATCAGTGTTGGTTGCCGGCGTAGATACTTATTCGCGCCAATATGCGATTATGGTGCGATAGAATGTTTCAGTAGGCGAGTGATTTATGACACTGATATGCCGGTCAAAAAGGCTCAATGTGCGACAGTTTACACTCGACGATGCGCCGTTTATTGTGGAGCTGCTTAATGATGCGTCGTTTATACGCTATATCGCGGATAAAAAGGTGCGTACTGAGCAAGATGCGATCGAGTATCTCCGTCACGGGCCGCTCGCGAGTTATCAAGCACATGGCTTCGGTTTAAATCTGGTGGAACGGCGGGAAGATGGTGAGCCCATCGGTATGTGCGGTGTGCTTAAGCGCGATGAGTTGGCATATCCAGATTTAGGCTACGCGTTTTTATCGCGTTATACCGGGCAAGGATACGCAACAGAAGCCGCCGAGGCGGTGCTTGAAGCAACCCTGTTAGCGAGCGGACTAAGTACTGTTCAGGCCGTTACCTTACCGGACAACCAACCCTCAAACCGCTTGCTTGAAAAGTTAGGGTTTCGGCTGCAAAGCCAAATCATGCTTTATGGGCATCGCAACAATCTGTATCAATATACCCGCGTCTGAGCGCCATGAGTTGTTACTGAGGACTGTCCCCCTGAACGGTGACGCGGTGCAATCGTCTGGGCGCGTCACCATAATCGGTTACCGCGTAGTGCTGGGTGGCGCGATTATCCCAGATAGCCACCGAGTGTTTTTGCCAGCGAAAGCGAACGTGATATTTCGATTGGCGTGCTTGACTAAACAGTGTCGCAAGCCGTTGTTGGCTAGCTGCTTCTGGCCAATCGGCAATCGCGCGAGTAAATTGCTCGTTAATAAATAGCACGTCTTGGCCGGTTTCAGGGTGGGTTTGCACCATGGCACGGCGAATCGGTGGGTAGTCTTGAGCGCGTTTCGTCACCACACTCTGGCCGTCGGCGTCTTGATGATCGTAACGGCTGCCTTCAAAGGCGTGCAGTGCGTGAATGGTGTCGAGCTCGCGTAGCTCGGCTTTTTCTTCGTCGGTGAGATCAGCCCATACTGCTGCCATGTCACACCAAATCGTATCCCCGCCATGTTCTGGTACATATTGCGCGTGCAAAATCGAGCACTTGGGCGGCACCGCTTGCCATGTCATGTCGGTGTGCCAATAGCTTTGGCTGGGTGGATTACCGCGGCTGGTTTCAATCACGACCACTTGCTCGTTGTCGGGCAGGTGCGGAAAAAACGGGTGACGTGGCTCAAGCTCGCCGAAGCGTTTTGCCAGTGCGACATGGTTGTCGGTAGATAGAGGCTGCTCGCGAAAGAAAAGCACTTTGTAGCGTAAAAATGCTTGGTACAGCGCCGCAAACTCAGCCTCTGAAAGCTGGGATAAATCGATATTATCGATTTGCGCCCCTAACGTATTGCCTAAAGGGGTGATCTTCATTTGAACCATACCTTACCGCCAATAAATTTATAGGCTGGTGTGCCTCGCACTAGGGTATCACGCGCAAAGGGCTGTTCGCATTGAGGGCAGTGACACGGCGTGGTGGTGGCATCTTCAACAATCCTTTCTTTAAAGCACTTCACCAATGCACCTTTGCCACCTTTGCGATATTTAAACAGTGGCGCATTACAACGTTTACAGAAAATATCGATGGTTTTAGTGGGGCCTTTTTTATTCGGCTTTGCCATGTTGATTGATCAGACCTGAAAATAGAACTCACCGTGATGATGGTGACGAGTGTGGGACGGGCTGTCAATCTTCTAAGCCATTGCGTCCCCAAATTACTGTTTGAGTTTGCTGGCTCGCTGAATGGTGCGCTCACCGCTTAAAGTGGGTGAGCGCACGCGTCGGAATTATTGATTCAAGGCGGATGCGAGTTGTTCGAAGTATTCTTCAATTAAACGATCGTATTCGCCACTTGCTTTCATGCTTGCAACGGTGTCGTTAACTTGCTTCACATCTTGCTCGCTCATCTGGCCTTTTTTAGAAAAGGCGATATAGCTGGGGGTGGACTCAATGGGTGGCGTTTGAATGGCAATATCCGATTGCACGCCCATTTGAACGGCAACATAGCKGGCGCCAAACTCATTGTTGACCCAAAAATCAACACGGTTTGCTTGGAGGAGTTGGACGCATTGTTCGGGTGAGCTGACGCGCCTGACGCCTTTGAAGCGATTTTGCGCGACCATATCATCCAACCATTTTCCGTAGCTGACGTTGTTGATCAGGCAAATTTGAAACTTATTAATGGTGTTTTTATCCCAAGTTACGTTGGCGGTTTTGTTACCAATGGCGACGATATTTTGGTCAAACAGTACCTCATCAATATAGCGGGCAAATGTCTCGCGCTCGTCGGTTTTAAATGCCGTGAAAATGCCATCAGCTTCTCCGGTTTCGACATAGTTTATCGCTCGTCCCCATGGCAGTACTTGAATGCTGATGGGCTTCTCCATTTCTTTGAAAACGCGTTCAACCAGTTCCACAGCAACACCATCGACCACATTACCGTCTCGCGTGATGTAGGGAGGGTATTCGAGCGTCACTAACTTGATCTGAGCACTTGCGGTAAAGGACATCGAGAGTAGAAACAGAAAGATAATCTTTTTCATAACGGACCCCTAATCGGTGTTGGTGTCATGTTTACTGCAAACTTCTGATACGTCATGCCAGTATAGATAATGCACAGCGATGTCGAGGGATTGTTCGTTTTGGGATATGCGTTTTGATGGACGAGAAGGGTGAATTATGAAGAGGTCTGATGTCAGCACAGTGTGTATTGACGCTAATAGCGAACTATTCCCACCCCAGTGGATGAGAATAGCAAAAGAGAGTGTCGCGGTTAGTTTGCGACTTTAACGCGGATTTTGCTTTTCGCAACGCTGGTTAAGTGTAACGCCGCCATCGCGGCTTTAGCCTGTGTATCATCAGGCATGGTCACAAAAGCAAAGCCTTTGGATTCGCCAGTCTCTTGGTCCAGTACCAGATTACATTCGGTGACATCACCATACTCAGAAAACAGCTGACGAAGTTGGTGTTCGGTGGTGGTGCGAGCAAGATTGCGAGCTAATAATTTCATTGTTGTCCGTAATTGTCGAAGTAACAGCGGCAATTGTCTCAATAAAGGGTGGCATGACCAAGTAATAGTTTGGCGATGTGATGAATAAGCGAGTCAAAGGCTCGTATTCCGATATTGATGGCGGCTTTGGTATTGCCGTGAAGTTGGCGGTTTCTGTCGGTGATCTGGATAAAGACACCGCGCAGTCATTGGTGGAACAAGCACACCAAGTCTGCCCGTATTCTAATGCCACGCGTGGTAATATTAAGGTTGAACTGTCAGTGATTTAACCTAACTGGCAAGCTATGATAAGGGAGTACTGTTAAGCAGGGCTCCTTTTTTTATGTCCGCTTTCTTATGGAAGCAGCGCGTTGTTCGGTGCTCCCTAACCTCGAGTGCTCAGCATTGACCGCTAAGACTATTGATCACGAAGACTAACGCGCGAGCCCTATACCAATAACAAGGATGATGAAAGCTAACATGCCAGACGCTACCAGTAAGCTTATCGAGATAAGTGTCGCTCCGCTAAAGAATGAAGACATAGAGGGTGTTCGCCAGGTATCGTTACCTGACCAACAAGTAAAGTTTGCGGGGACCGCAGATGAGTTTCTTGCCGAGGACAGTGAGGCCATTCACCGCCATGTGATCAAGCGACAATGGCTTAGGGCAGGCTCAGACTTGCACACGATGTGCAAACAGATAGCTCAAATCATGAGTGTGTTGTTTGTGGGGGGACTATCAACGGGTGCTTATGCGCAAGGGTTGGATTTTCGCGTYGAAACGGGTGGGGTGGCGTTTAGCAAAAATAATGTCAGCATCCCCGGAGATACCGGCACTCGTTTTGATATGACCGATTTAACTGGGCAGTCTGCCACGCCCTATGTGCGTTTATATGGCACGTATCACTTTAATCCCCAGCATGCGGTACGCCTAACCTTTGCGCCTTTATCTGTCGATGGACGCGGCACGCTGTCAAAAAGCATCCAGTTTCAGGATCAGAGTTTTGCTGCTGGGCAAGCCATTGATGCGGACTATCAATTCAATACCTATCGTGCGACATACCGCTGGACGTTTTACGACCAGGGGCCTTGGCAGTGGGGCGTCGGTGCCGCCGCATTGGTGAGAGATGCAGAAATCACCCTCGCGCAAGGTGAAACAAAAGCAACGAAATCCAACGTTGGCGTGGTGCCCTTGTTGCATGGATATGGTCAATATCGCTTGTCCGATCGCGCGGCGTTGATCTTAGATCTGGAAGGCGCGTGGTCACCCATGGGGCGAGCAGTCGATGCGGCGCTAATGTTGGAGTATCACCTTGGTGATGGCTGGTATGGCGCGTTGGGTTATCGCACCCTAGAAGGCGGCGCGGATAACGATGAAGTCTATAACTTTTCTTGGCTTCACTATGGCCTAGCCAGCCTCCGGTACCGGTTTTAAAGGCGAGGGCAGAAATGGAGATAGCGACCCAGCAAGGATGGCCGCTTGAGCAAGCACAAAACGTCGCTGAGTTATATGAGCAGGCGTTTGGGATGAAGTTCGCACGGGCAATCCCTAATCAGGCAGCGCGCGTGGCGATACTATCCCGATGTTTCGTCCCAGACTTTTCGTTTGCTGCTATGCAAAACGGCAAGGTGGTGGGGTTGGCTGGGTTTCAAACCCAAGCCGGCGCGTTGACACAGGGTATGGGCGCAAAACAACTGATCGATAGCTTGGGGCTCATCAAGGGTACTTGGGCCTGTGCAGTATTGGCGCTGTTTGAGCGTAAAGCGGCACCCAATGAATTGGTGATGGATGGCATTGCTGTTGATAGCGCGGTACGCGGGCAGGGGATTGGCTCCCACTTGTTGGATGCCATTATGGATTATGCCCAAGCGCATGGCTTTGAAAGCGTTCGGTTGGATGTGATTGATAGTAACCCCAGAGCCCGCAAGCTTTATGAAACCAAAGGCTTTGTCGCCACTAAAGAAGAGCGCTTTCCGCACCTAAAATGGTTAGTCGGCTTTTCAGGCGCCACCACCATGGTTAAGGCGCTGAGCTAAAACAACAAGAGAGACAAGGATGTTTATGATTGAAACACGTCGACTTGTGCTGCGTGACATGCAGCCGAGCGATGAAGAGGCGTTTGTTCACTTAACGCAACACCAGAAGTACCAGCGTTTTTATAGCGAAACGGACTGCCAGCCAGAGACATACCGAGACTTACACGCGCGCTTTATTGAACAAGCCAACGCAAATCCACGCGTGGCTTATCAGTTGGCGGTTATCTGCAAGCAATCAGAAAAATGTATTGGCACTGTCGGTTTAAGGCTTGAGGACAACCATCAAGCATCCATCGGGTGCGGCTTAGCTGTGGAGGCTTAGGGCGCGGGGCTAATGAGAGAGGCGGCTGTCGCACTGGCCAATTTCGGTTTTGATTGTTTGGGCGTGCATCGGTTATACGCTGAGACCATTTACGATAATCTCGCTGCAACCAAGCTTTGTCGTTCACTTGGCATGCGACAAGAGGCCCATTTTCATCAGCATCGTTTCTTTAAAGAACGGTGGTGGGATACGGTGGTTTACGCCATATTACGACACGAATGGGTGCAAGGATGATGAAAAAAGCACTGCTTGGCGCACTGATCGTTACACTGCAAGCGTGTACCAGTACGCCCGTTGGTAATGAAACGACCGACGCTGCAGAATGTGTCGGTAGCACGGCGTTGCCAAGCGCATTGGCAGATAAGTTTGTAGCCGTGGACGATCCAGCGCTACTGGCGGCGTCGCTGGGTCAGCCATTGGAAGGGAAGCTTTGCCAAGGCAAGGTATATCAGGCGACTGAAGGGGTAACAGTGTATCGTGCGTGGAATAGCACCAACCCGCATAGTCAGTTTGGTCACTGGTGGGCGTTATCACAACCGTCTGGCTTGGTGGCGGATTATCGCCAAGACTATGAGATTTGTTATCAATGGTCGCCGCTCGATAAATTGGTACAGTGCACCTTGCAACCGGGCGCCAAGATTGTGGTGGGTAACGGTCAAAGTGCGAAATGTTCCGAGTATTTAACCTATCCAACCTCAAGTGCCCAACAAGTTTATCTGCAAGAGGCGGAGCAAGCGGTTCAACATTGTCAAACGTTTGATGCGGTGATGCGTTGGCAGTGATGCGCGGCAATCAACAACTCAATCACATCTAGGTGGCGAGCGCTAAGGCGGCGGATGATAGGCGGCCAATAAGGGTTTATTTCTTAATATCAATGAGATAGCCTTGTTCTATGACAAGAATTGGAACAAGCACATGGAATTAGTCGCCCCCGCACTCAATCACCAAGCAGCCTTTACACGTTTTTATGATGATTTTGCTCAGTTTGACCCCGACAATGCCGATTACTATCGGCCGGGGAAAGACGATTTCCCCACTTACGTGACTCGGTTATCGGATGAGGCATTGGGTAAAAACCTTCGTAAAGGGTATGTGCCGTGTAGTCATTTTTGGCTGCTTGATGCTGAGCAACAAATCATTGGCGCGATTCGGATCCGCCATCACATCAATACGCCATTTCTAACCCAAGAAGCTGGACACATTGGCTACGACATTGCGCCATCATATCGTGGACGCGGATGTGGCAAGCAAATGTTAGCCTTAGCACTGCCCAAGGCGAGAGAGCTAGGGATCACTCGCGCTCTAATTACCGCGAATGAAGACAATATGGCATCGCGCAAAGTAATTGAAGCCAATGGCGGCACGTTGGAAAACATCATCAATGGTGAAGTGTTCAATGAATCATTGGCGCGGTACTGGGTGGATATTAATGGATGATTCCCCGCGCGTAGACCAACTGGACAGTGACCGTCTGTTGCTAGTGGCGCCCAATATGACCCATCAGCCTTTAATTTTAGAAGCCGTGTTGGAAAGTCAGCACACCCTTGCGCCTTTTATGGATTGGCTTCCGCACGCGTTGACCGAATCGAGCTCGATTGAAAACACCCAACAAGCGATTGATGACTTCGACATGTTTATCAATGAGCTACGCTACTCAATTTTTGAAAAATCGACGGGGCAACTGGTGGGTGTGATCAGCTTAATCATCCGCAACATCGCGATTCCTTATTTTGAAATAGGCTATTGGCTGCGCAGCTCCAAAGAAGGCCTTGGCTATATGAGCGAAGCGGTGCGAACGCTAGAGCAGTATGCGTTTAATGACCTTAATGCCAAGCGTGTCGAAATCAAAACTGCCTACGAAAATACCCGCAGCCGTGCGGTAGCCGAGCGCTGTGGGTATCATCAAGAAGCGATACTTATCAATGACCGTATCCTGCCGAGCGGTGCGATTTCTAGCACTGTGGTTTATGCAAAAGTGGCGGCATTTGAAACAGAGGAGAAATAATGATCCCTGTGAATACTTCCGTGGTCTCGGGCGTAGCGCTCTCTCGTATTGACGGGGAGACAAAAATGCTACTGATGAAGCGAGTGAAAGGTGGCTTCTGGTGCCATGTTGCGGGCTCGATTGAAGCGGGTGAGACCGGAGTGGACGCCATCGTCCGTGAGTTTAGCGAAGAAACCCAGATTGCGGTGGCTGATTTATATAACGCGCAATTTTTGGAGCAGTTTTACGAAGCATCGGTGAATGTGATCGAACTTATCCCTGTATTTGTGGTGATGTGTGATGATAATCAAGCCATCACGCTTAATGAGGAACACACCGAGTTTCGCTGGTGCTCACTTGATGAGGCAAAAGCCTTGGCGCCGTATCCAAATCAGCATGCCGTATATGATCATGTTTGGGCTTACTTTGTTGATCAGCCCGTTAACCCGTTATATCGCGTCAACTTGCCTAACCATCAGGAATGAACCATGAGAATGGAACGCTTTTTTACTCAAGATGACATCATATTGCACGGTGACACGGTTTCCTTGATACCAGTTAAACCTTGATTATAAGCTGGCGCGCTACCGTGGTTAAATTCGCGTTTTGCAATATCGTCACGTAAAGTAGCGCTTTTATTGACGAGCGCGTGCTCGAGTTGCTGAGAACCCTTATGGATACACAACCCAATAACCCGCTGCACGGGTTAACCCTACAAACCATTTTGACCCGTTTGGTTGAACACTATGGTTGGTCAGGCCTCTACCAACATATCAATGTGAACTGTTTTTCTAATGAACCTTCGATGAAATCATCGTTGAAGTTTTTGCGTAAAACGCAGTGGGCGCGCGATAAAGTTGAAGCCTTGTATATTGATACCTTTTGCTAAGGATAAAATATACGGATTGGCTATCGGTCGGTGTTTGTTTTTAAGTGATTGATTTTAAATAACTGTCGTTAAGATGTCGGGGTGCTGTCGTGGTAATGTCGCCCCCATTTTGCATAGTGTCGCCAGGGAAGAGCACAAAGGAGCAAGGATGAACGTGAAAGCACTCAGAGTTCAAAAAGGGTGGTCGCAAGACCAATTAGCACAATTTAGTGGGCTAAGTGTTCGAACGATTCAACGTATCGAACGCGGCCACAAACCCGGATTGGAGTCGCTGAAATCGTTGGCTGCTGTGTTTGATATCGACATTAGTGATTTGCAAAAGGAGACAGACATGCAGGCAGATACTTCAATGAGTCCAGAAGAAAGAGCGATTGCCAATCGCGTCCGTGCCCTCGGCGGGTTTTATTCTCATTTGACGCACTATGTGGTCGTAATGGCGATTTTGTTTATTATCAACTGGCAAACTAGCCCCGGCTATTACTGGGCTTGGTGGGCTGCAATGGGATGGGGGATTGCAGTGGTCAGCCACGGTGTTAATGCTCTGGGCATTGTCGATCTCTTTGGTGATAAGTGGGAAAAACGCCAAATAGAGAAGCGACTGAATGCGCGGTCAAAGCGTTAGTCGCTACCTGATAACGCCGAGCGAATGTGCCTCGGCGTTTTTGTTTTTCACCAACTAACAGACATCTTTACTGAGATGCCGCTTGTCGCTGCTGGAAGCGTGTTGCGTGCTCGACTAGGCCCTTAAACAGTGCACGCTGACAGCGAAGATAAAGCAAGAACTCTGGATGCCACTGTACCCCCAGTGTATAAGGGCGGTTAGGCGACTCAATGGCCTGTACAATGCCATCTAAATCACGTGCGCTTACCGTTAAATCCTCGCCTAACTCGTTAATCGCTTGGTTGTGTAGACTATTTATTTTGCGTCTGCCTTGCCCCAACCGTTGCTGTATATGGCCGTTGACATCACGCAATATACACAAGGTTTTCATCGGGAACACTGTCCAGCGATGAGAGGTTTTTTTGCGTTGCTCGCGCAAGCTTTGGTGCAAGGTGCCACCCAAACAGATGTTGAGAAGTTGAGCACCACGGCAAATGCCCAGCAAGGGCTTTTGGCTCGCCAATGCGCTTTTGATAACTGCGCTCTCTAGCGCATCGCGTTCAGAGTCGTAGTTGGGTTTCACTTCGGGCTCGGCGGCGTACAGCACAGGCTCGACATCGTGCCCGCCAGTAATCACCACGCCTTGATAGGCGTCTGGATCTAAGGCGGTGCCGGGGTGTAACTGTAACGGTTTGCCACCATAAAGTTTGACTGCCGCAGCGACAAAAAAACGTGGCAGCCTTGCGCCTTTGCTCGGGCCGGTTATTGCGATGACGGGTTTATCCATAAATTGTGCACCTTTTCCGCCCAGTTATTAACGATACGCGCTAATGGATCGTTGAGATAGCCCAAATAGGCTTTGCAACATGCGTCCAGTCGCGCAGGATCGGCGGCGAGTTTTTCTACCTCCACCCAGTCGTTCCATGCTTCGTGAATGCCCCAGTTTTGTTGGCTGACTTTGCTGTCTGGCAACCGATAGTGAAACGTGGGTCGCGCCTTAGTCAGCCCGTCGTTGACGGCCGCATTAACGCGCTCAGGATCGAGGTGTGCGAACAAGGGCAACATATCAAGCGCACGGTTTCGTGTGGGATTATCGGCAAGATAGTCATCAATCAGAGTATTCAGATCTGGCCAATAATCAGCCGCTAGCACGCGTTCAATATAGGCTTTCGGGAAAGGGTCGACATAGTTGGTTAGGCGCCGCGACAGATCAATGTCGGCCCGTTTTAAAAGCCAGTCATACAAACATAAAAATGCTTTCAAGTGCGCGCAAATCGTTTTGGCGCTTAGATCTGGCAGCTCTGGATTGAGCTGCATGCCAAATGCATAAACTGGACTGTCTTCGGTTCCTTCGGCACCTTGTTGACGTAGTGAAGCAATTAAATCCTCGACGCTATCGAGGCGGTCTAGCGGGAGAGGTGGCGTGACAATTTCTACCGGCACGACCAGCTTGGCAGCCCACGCTAAGACGTCTTCGGCGGACTGGTCGAGTTTATTGGCCAGTGTTTTCTCGCTTCTATCACTCTGGCCAAGGCGTTTTAATTTGGCATAATCTAACTCAACAACCCAATCGCCAGCGTCATCCCCAGTTAGATGGCGATCGTAGCGGCCTCCTTTTTCAACCGTGAGCGACCACTTATCTGCGACGATACGTGCGATTTCGTCGAGCTCCATACCGCTTAGTTCAAGCTCTACACCGACTCGACGCGCCTCTCCTTGCGCATTGTGCTCCCGAGGTGGTTGGGTGAGTCGTGATGTGTGCGTTTTCATTCAATATCCTCACCTTTATTTCTAAGCCTAGTAAACGTGATGAGGGCGGTATCGACAGAATCAAAGGTGTTGCTGTCTAATTGTTGACCGTTTGTGGCTTAGGTAGAAAAAGCCATTGAATGTGCTTTTCAATGGGGTGGTGCCGCAGCAGCGGGTGAGGCAGAGGCGACATACCTGTCTTTTGCCCAGCTATCGAGTGCGAGTTGCTTGATGCGACCGATCGCATCGTCAGGCAGTTCGGCCGAGGTGCCTACTGCAATAGTGTCGTCATGATATAGGTATAAACGTGACAAAAACTGTTCAAAGGGCAGGGAAGCTTCGCCGTATTGCTCTCCTTTTCCTTGGGTTGATACCACCACATCATGCCCCCAATCCTGCCCGCTATCGTTGTTGGGATTATAAAAATACACCCGCATGATGCTGTCTTGATCGAGAGCGATGCGTATCAAGGTAATGGCGTGCCAGCCCACAAATACCCCCTGGCTATTGGTCACGGCAATGCCTACGGGTTGGGGATGAATGACTGGTATATTGCCGTTGTAGTAGGGGTGGTAGCGGCTATAGAAACGTTCGATAAACTGATCAAACGCCTTCAACATACCTGTCTGCACGTCAACTGCAATCATGAATTCACGCCCCACATACCAACCGTGAAACTCTGGGTTAATCCATTTGTGAGGGTCTTCTTGTCTGCCTACACACAGACGACCCATCTCAATATATAACTTATCTAGATGAGGAACGAGTGCAACGGACACCGGATCGGTATCAATCGGCAGTGACTGACTCAGCCCTTGCAACAAGGTACTTGAGTCCAGCGTTTGCCCCTCAAAATGCATTCGCAAGTTATTATTGCAGGCCACTTGTACAATAGAGTTCAGCAAATAATCCGGGTCGTTATACGCCCACATGGATATCGCCCGCGCTGATTGGCAGGTTGGATTGTTACCTTGTGCCACACCAAGCGGCTGACCAAGCACGGACATGACTCCAGCCAATAAGTGGACGCGGGCTGGAAGGTGATCCCCAAACGCAAGTGATAGCGCATTTGCGACGTCTGGGTGCAGGGTCAGATTAATTTGTCGCCACAGGCTGGGCGCGACGGGTGCATCGAACAAAACACCGCGCTCTAACATCATCGCGAGACCGTAAATCGCTTGAGCGGTTTGCGGATGGACAGCTTCTTGAATCAAGGTATGCACGAGCTGGCGGTAGGTGACCAAACAATCTAGCCCAGTGTTAC
This sequence comes from Salinivibrio sp. PR919, assembly GCF_001995355.1. Classification (NCBI taxonomy): domain Bacteria; kingdom Pseudomonadati; phylum Pseudomonadota; class Gammaproteobacteria; order Vibrionales; family Vibrionaceae; genus Salinivibrio; species Salinivibrio sp. PR919. The sequence continues at coordinate 20,502 of NZ_MUFL01000035.1, forward strand.
TCAGACCCAAGGCGGTAGGCAGGACATCGGGCTGGTCATTCTCGAGTAGCCAGCGTAAAAACGTCGCATGGTAATCAGAGACTAACCCGACATCGTGCATGGCACGCGCGAAACCCATCGCTTCTTGTTGTAGTGAGTTCGTATCCATGGCGGATAAGCGTTCACAATAAGCGGGTAAGCCGGGGTCGTCGTAGCACCCTTGTGTTGGGCCATACAAGGCGCTGACTAAGCGATCAATCCCGAGCTTTGCGTCACCGAGTTGGATTTGCTCTTGAGACACAAGAATAGAAATGTGGTTAATCATTGTCTTGATGGGATTGACTTGGATCGGACGCTGGGTGAGTACTCGCCAGACTTCGTCTACAAGCTCACTTAAAATCGTTTCATACCCCAAATGTGCGAGTAGATATCGATAAAGTTCACTGATCGCAGGGGCGAGAGAACCCAGCCGTATCCGGCTAGACTCATCGGAAAAGCCCATTACCCAAGATAAGTTGAGACTCAGGACTTTGGCGAGAAACTGTCGAGCGTCAGCAGGTGAAACGCGTGTCGTGCTCAGTTGACCGTCAACAATCGCGAGCATCCGTAGCTGGCTTAAACAGTCAAGTACCACGGTGCTTTTCTCGGCGTACGCCAACGTATCTGGGACTAAGTTTGCCAACAGATATTCAGGTTCAGCCCAATCGGTTCCCTGAAATATGCCTGCCTCCTGCAAGGCAGGCATACGCATACATAGCGCTTCAATGCCATTTTCTTGTCCTAGCACCCGCCCACAGATATCTAAAACATGAAACTGGTGGCGGGCTTTAGCGATAGTGCTGACTTGACCAAGTTGTTCGATAGCGTGATCAAGCTTATTCAATAAGCTAGACATAAAAGTCGAGATCTTCCTGTGCTTTTAATAGATCGCGCATAACGTGCGGATCATCTCCGTAAAAGTGTAGTAGACCCCAGTGTGTGCCGAAAGCACTGCGCTTCGGTACTTTGTTTTCCATCGGTGACTGAAGCTCATGAAATTCAAAGTACTCGTGGTTTTCTGTTTCTTCAGGAATGGCAAGCTGGCTGACAACACGACGTCGAGGGTAGACCCCAAAGGTACCGGCAACGCCTTTGGCATCTTCAATCGGAGTAGGGAAGAAAGCCTCCAATTCTTCGTCGGTCGTTTTAGGATCAAAGGCCACTACCATGGCTTGATAGCAATTGAAACCGTAAACACGCTCAATGATTTCAAAGCCTTGGAAACCGGGTGGACGATAGGCGACTTCGCCAAAGTACATGCGGCCATCCTTGGTGACGAAATACTCTGGATGAATAAAGCCAAAGTCGATATCAAAGGCATCAATCAGTTTTTCAATTTCTTGGGTCACTTTCTCTCGGTATTTTTCAAGCTCTGGTGAGGCTGGCACGAACACAGAGTAGCCGAGCGTGACGTATTCAGAGATATTTAAAAACTGGATTTTTCGGTTTTTAATAAAGGCCTCGACGGCGAACTCCCAACCATCCAAGTGGCTCTCCATCAACAAGGGAAACTCTTCATCCGAGACACGGTCGAGGTCGTCCGGTTCGCGAATCATCCAGTGACCTTCACAGCCCGCTTTATCAAACGCTTTGAGGTGGATAGGATCGTTTGGGTCACCATCCAGTTTCAGTAAGGCTTGGTTCACTCGACGCAGAAAACGGACCACATCGGACTTATCTTGTGCTTCTTCAAAGATCCCGACACGAATACCGCCGATTTGTGCGCGACGTTTCATCAGCGATTTATCGCGGAAGAGAAGGGCTTGGCCCATTAATTTAGGATTTTTAAGCAGAACGGCGTTAATGGCGCCTGCCCATTCCACGGTTTCTTCAAACAGTGGAATCGCGACATCGACGCCCATTTCTTGCAAGGTGGTGGCAATTTCAAAAGAGCGGTCGTTGAGTCGCTCAAAATTCCACGGCAAAAAAGGAATATCGTGTTCTTTTGCGTAGTCTTCAGCCCATGTGGGCGCCACGACGACGTACTGACGATCGAAACGGCTGATCGCGTCAATGGCATTTAAGCTCCACCCCAAAATGGCAACGAAGCCTTTATTAGGATCATAGTCAGCCATATTTCATCCTTTTACTTTTTGAGCATGAGTGACCACTGTCACATATTGCTGCGTTGTCTTTAAGGCAAGCTGAGGATAGAAAGCAGGAAAGTGTGCAGTTGGACGACTGAAATCGACTGCATGCGCAACGTTTTCACCCGTCGGCTGGCCAAATGCGATCTCAATCGTTCATGGACTGAGAGAGCGCCGGAAAACTCGTCATTTTATTATTGATGTCGTTATTGGTTATGTGTAAAAGCAAGGAATTACGCGGATAAATTTCGCCGCGGAGATAAATGACTTGGCGTGTTCAGGGAGTGAAAAAATGGCCAAAAATGTGGTGGTACTGGGAGCGGGCATGGTCGGTGTGTCTGTTGCTTGGCATTTGTTGAAGCGTGGCTACGATGTAACGGTCGTCGATAGAATGGCGCCTGGGCAAGAAACGTCGTTTGGCAACGCAGGTATTATTCAGCGTGAAGCTGTTCGGCCCTACGCCTTTCCGCGCGACCTTGCCACCTTGCTGCGTGTGTTACCTAATCGTGCTGTCGATATTCGTTATCGGCCCACCAGTGTTCTGCGTGCCGCGCATCCATTGCTGCAATATTGGCATCACTCGAGTGAAAACCAATACAAAAAATTGGTCCCCGAGTATGCGGCATTAATCATGCAGTGCCTCGATACGCATGATGAAATGATCGCATCCGCGGGCGCGGCCTCACTGATCCGTAAGCAAGGTTACCTCAAGTTATTCCGCAGCCAAAAAGCGCTGGATGAAGAGTGCGCGCGTGCCGCGTCTGACTATGCCAGTTACGGTGTGGAGTATGAGGTGATCAGCAAAGCGCAGCTCGCTACGTTGGAGCCGCATTTAGCCGCGCCGCTAGCGGGGGCAATTCATTGGAAACAACCTTGGACTGTCACCGATCCCGGAGCCTTGGTACAAGCCTACGCCGACGATATTATCGCCAAAGGCGGAGAGATAAAGCGTGCCAATTTGCGAGCACTTAAGCAGGAAGACGGACAGTGGGTCATCGAAACAGATCACGTGCGCCTTCGTGCGGATCAGGTTGTGATGGCGATGGGCCCGTGGTCATCTTACTGGTTGCGCCAACAAGGCATAGAGGTACCTTTGTTTACCAAACGTGGCTATCACATGCACTACCAAGGTGACGCTAACACCCCGCTCAATCATTGGATTATGGACGCTGAAGTGGGCTATTTGCTCGCACCGATGCGCGCGGGCGTGCGATTAACCACAGGGGCAGAATTGACAGCATTGGATGCTCCCTTGAACGAGCGGCAATTATCGGCAGCGGAAAAGGTAGCACGCGAGCTCTATCCACTGGGCACTCGCGTGGATACGGCGCCTTGGAAAGGTGGGCGTCCGTGTATGCCGGATATGAAGCCTGTCATCGGACCCACGCCGAATAAACCCGGATTATGGCTCGCGTTTGGTCACGGGCACCAAGGCTTTACGCTGGGGCCTGTCACTGGAAAACTTATCGGACAAATGATGGATGGTGAGAACACATCAATTGATATGCAGCCTTATCGTGTCGACCGGTTTTAAGTCTGAGGCCGAATGTTTCTGCTGCTCAAACGGGGCTGGTTCAGGTGAAATTCGCAGCATTTAAGCACGATGAGTGAACCCAAACGTCCAATGGCGTCGTACTCTCAGTTGCTTTAAATAGCGAAGCTGTAAGACAATATCGCTTTGCCCTTGCAAGGCCGCCTTTCGATGACATGGCGGCCCTGCATTTTCGCCGCTATCAAATTCAGCTAGGACAGTATCCATGTACGAGGAGTATTTCTCGATAGCCAAACCCGCCATCGTSGTGCGTGGTCCGGAAAATATGTCATTTATCGCCATTCTCGAAGCGAAACTACGCGAGTATGGCTGTGATGTCACTGTGATTGGGCCTGATGATGTCATGCCGGATTGGGATACGGTTCAGCTTATCAGCTGGGTGCCGGAAGGTGGTGCTCAAACCAAAACATTGCGCTGGCTTAGTGAGCAATGCCCGTTTATTGCGTTAATGGCGAGTCAAGCGGCGGCCGACCGTGTCGCGGCGCTGAATGCTGGCGCTGATGATGTATTATCGACGCCCGTTGATTTGGAAGAGTGCCTAGCGCGCTCAGCGATCGCCATGCACCGTCGCCATGCAACGTCTGCGATGCGAGATACGTCCGGGCAGCTACAAATCGATAATCTCTGGATGCAAAAGGATACGCACCGCGTGCGTGTTAACGAACAGCCGGTGAAATTGACCCCGCTTCAATTTGAGTTGCTGTGGCTCCTTGCGCAGCACAAAGACACGACCCTCAGTAAACCGCTGCTGTATCGCCAAGTATTGAAGAAAACCTTCGCGCCAGATGATCGTAGTCTGGATATGCACCTGAGCCGGATCAGAAAAAAATTGGCCGATGCGGGCTTCCCTGCCGAAAGGCTCCAAACTGCGCACGGGAAAGGCTACTGCTTTATTTAGCCTCGCTTGTCGTTCGAGCAACGCGCCAGTGGCGTGGGTGAGGAAGGCGTGGCAGCAACAGCCCTGCGATCACAATGACAATGCCCACCACCTGAAGTTGGCTCACGGCTTGTCCCATCAAAAACGCGGTGAGTACCGCGAACACAGGCACAAAGTTAAAAAAGAGTGCTGCATTGGCAGAGCCGAGATGGCGCACGCCGTTGAGCCAGAGTAAGTAACCAGCGACGGTACCCAGCACACCGATATACAGGAGTTCGGAGACGGCCAGCGGACTTGCAGTCAAGACTTCGCCAAATGGATGAACCTTTGGGGTAAGCGCACACATGATGCCAATCACAGTCGCACCACTGAGCATGCCCAAAAACGTGTAGGGGATCACCGGCATCCAGCGGCCAATGCCTTGGCTGAAGAAGGTGTACGCACTCCATGCAAACATGCCAGTGAAAATCATCTGATCACCTTGGTTAAAGTTTAATTGGCTGAGCATCTGCCACTGCCCATTGGTGATCACCACGAGCACGCCCGATAAACTCACCACCAAGCTGAAAACTTGCCCTTTACGTGGCAATGCGCGAATCGCGATGCAGGCGATAAGTGAAGTCACCAACGGGCTGAGCGCCATGATTAATGACCCATTGGTCGCTTGGGTGTACTCGAGCCCAGTGAATAAACAGAGGTTAAGACCGCCAATCCCCACGGCGCTGACGGTAGTCGCCCACAGCCACTGCTTGGCGCTGAGTGTAGGGATGCGGGTACGGGTGAGTTTGAGATAAAAGCCTAGACAAATTGCGGCGACGGCAAAGCGCCAAAAGACCAAGGTGAGCGCATTCACTTCATTCAGCGCATCTTTACCAATAGGAAAAGTGCTACCCCAAAAAAAGGCACATAAAATGAGAAGGGCAACGGCTTTCCATAGTGAAGCAGTAGTTGTCATAGCAAGACCTGACTTGTTGAGTGATGTGCGCTAGTGTATAAGTTTCAAAATATGAATAAACCGGCAATATCAGAACGGTAGATTCCAAATATGAAACCTAGCTATTCGTTAGACGATTTGCGCTGTTTTTGTACTGTGGCGCAGTTGGGGAGTTTTAAAGCCGCGGCGCAGCAGCTTGCCATGCCGCAATCCACCCTAAGTCGTCGTATTCGCCAGCTTGAACAAGATCTTGCTCTGCGTTTACTCAATCGTGATGCACATCGTATCTCGCTGACTCAAATTGGTCATCGCTATTTTGAACGTGCCGCAGGGTTGTTCGATGAGTTGCAGGCACTCAATGATGATCTCGTCAGTGAGAAACATCACCCCCAAGGAAAAATTCGTATTAGCGCACCGATCAATGCCGGTAAGCAGTTTTTACGCCGCGTCTTTTTCGACTTTATGCGTGAGTACCCCGAGATTCAACTGGATCTTAACTTTTCCAATAGCTTGATAGATATTGAAGCGGAAGGCATGGATGTGGTGTTTCGGGTCGGGAATCCGGTAGTAGAAAAGTGGATTGCACGGCCGCTCACCGATATTCACTTCATTCTGTGTGCCAGTCCTGACAGTGATTATCACGACGTGCGCTCACCCAATGATCTGAGTGGTCAGCCGGTGGTGATTTGTCATCCGATGACGGTTTGGGAGCTCACACACCATCAAACGGGGGAAGCGTTTGATTATCAAGCCACCACGGGCATACGTGCCGAAGTGGATGAAATTCAAATGTTAACCCATGCCGTGCAAGCCGGATTTGGCATCGGCTATATTCCTGATTATTCCGCGCTACCTTTGATAGAACAGGGCGAATTACAGCGCGTGTTGCCGCAATGGTGCAGTCGAGCGCGTACGCTATTTTTGCTCTATCGAGACCGAGAACAAGTGCCTTTGCGTGTTCGATTGCTGGTGGAATTTGTTCTCGCGCGTTTTATGTCCTCCTAGAGTGTAACCGGACATCAAAGGGCTGTTTCCCGAGACTAAAGGGGCCACGTTGCAGTGGCCCCAATGGGTGCGATTTTTCGATTAATCGCTATGATGCGTGTGCGCTGGCGACAACTCGGTGGATGCCGGCGTGATGGTTTTGGCTAAGAACAGATACATAGCAGGTACTACGAACAGGGTGAACAAGGTGCCCAGTGTCATCCCACTGGCAATCACTAGCCCCATGGCAAAACGGGCGCCAGCACCGGCTCCTGAGGCAATCAATAGCGGGATCATGGCGAGCACCGTCGCTGCCGTTGTCATCAAGATAGGGCGTAAACGGATGGCGGTCGCTTCTTCAATCGCCTCACGTTTGGTCCGTCCTTCTTGCTGGAGCTGATTGGCGAACTCGACGATCAATATCCCGTGTTTAGCAATCAGACCAACGAGAGTGAGCAAGCCAACTTGAGTGTAAATGTTCAAGGTAGTAAACCCTAGGCTGATAAATATCAGCGCGCCACAGACACTCATTGGCACGGTGACCAAAATAATGATCGCGTTTTTAAACGACTCAAACTGCGCCGCCAAGATCAAGAAAATCACAATCAAAGCAAAGAAGAAGGTCACGACCAGTTGCTGGCCCTCGCTCATAAACTGGCGTGACTGTCCGGCATAATCAACACTAAAGCCTGCTGGCAATTCTGTTGCTGCAATCTCTTCGAGCACACCCAGCGCTTCCCCCAAGGGGACACCAGGACGCGGTACACCGGAAATCTTCACCGCATTCAGCTGCTGAAAACCGCGTAATGCTTGAGGCTGCACACTTTCTTCTAAGGTCACTAACGTTGACAGCTGAACTAATTCACCGTCTTGGTTGCGAGTGTAAAACTGGCGCAATTGTCCCGGTGTGAGGCGTTCACTCCGCGCCACTTGGGGGATTACTCGATAAGAGCGGTTTTCCAGTGAAAAGCGTCCCGCATCCGCCCCAGATAACAGTGAGCCCATATCCGCGGCAAGCTGTTGCATGCTCACGCCCATCAAAGCCGCTTTTTCGCGGTCGATCTTGACCGTTTGTTTGGGGCGGTCAATGCTCAGATCGGTATCGACAAAGATAAACCGCCCAGTCTGCATCGCTTTGCCCACGATATWGTTCGCCACTTCATTAATCGCTTCAAAGGGTTGTGTTGAGCCGATAATAAATTCAACCGGCGTGCCGCCGCCCGGAGACGGCAGTGAAGGGGGCACCAAGGCAAAGCTACTTAAGCTCGGTTGGCTGTCCATAAAGGGCTGAATTTCGTTTTCCAAGATCGCTTGAGTGCTGCGCTCTCGCTCATCCCACGGCGCGAGTACAATACCGGCTATTGCGTTATTGGTGCCGCCAGAGCCATTGATAATAAAGACGTTGTCGATTTCAGGTACATCGTCAATCAGTCGGTTTAATTCGTCGGTACTGGCAGACAACGCATCCAGCGTGGTTTGGCTGTCGGCTTCGAGTATGGAGAACACAAACCCTTGGTCTTCAGCGGGTTCAAGCTCAGAGGGACTGGTGATAAACAAGAAATAGCAAGACACTAAAACAATCGCGCCGAACGTGAGGATCACCGCATTGGTATTCAACAAGCTATGGAGWGTGCGTTGGTAGCGATGATGCAATCGGTCAAACTGCTTATCCAGCCAATGCTCAAGGGAGCGCTCTTGGGTCGCTTTGTCCGCTCGATAGGGCTTGAGGACATAGGCACACATCATGGGCGAGAGCGTGAGTGCCACCACGCCGGATAAGATCACCGACGCGGCGAGGGTAAAGGCAAACTCAATAAACAACACCCCGGTTAAGCCACCGACAAAGCCGATGGGCAGGAACACCGCGACCAAGGTAGTCGACATGGTGATAATCGGCCACGCCAGCTCGCGCGCGCCTTCCAGCGCAGCTTGTGTTCGGCTTTTACCTTCTTCGATATGGCGGTGCACGTTTTCAAGCATGATAATCGCATCATCAACCACCACACCAATCGCCAGCACCATGGCAAGCAGTGTCAGTAGGTTGATGRAAAATCCTAACAGCCACATTAAAAAGAAGGTGCCGATGAGCGATACGGGGATCGCGACCGCAGGAATGACCACTGAGCGTAACGACCCTAAAAAGCCATAAATCACAAAGACTACGATGGCTAAGGCGAGAATAATCGATATCACTACTTCATCAATGGCATTATCAATATACTCGGTTGAATCATAGGCGATATACGCTGACAACCCTTGAGGCAATTGGGTGGTAATGTCGGCATCCCACACCTGATTCACCGCCTCAATTACATCCAGCGCATTGGCATCTGGCGAGACTTCGATGCCGATAAAGGTGGCATCGAGCCCGTTAAAGTTAACCGATGTTTGGTAACTTTCCGCGCCGAGCTCAACGGTCGCCACATCACTCAAACGCACAACAGATTGGCCATCACTGCTGATCACCAGATCTTCAAATTGTTTCACGTCATGAATGTCGGTGGCGGCGTTTAAATCAATCGCCACGTCTTGGCCTTTGGTGCGCCCTAGCGTCGCAAGCACATTATTGCTGCGCAGGGCGGTAATCACATCCGTACCGGTGAGATCGTACGCGGCCATTTTGACCGAGTCGAGCCAGATTCGCATGGCAAAGCTACTGGCACCCAACACATCAGCACGCTGCACGCCGGGAATCGTCGACAGTTGTGGCTCGACCACCCGGACCAAGTAATCGGTAATTTGATTATCAGTGAGGACGTCAGAATAAAACGCGAGGTACATCGCTGCGACCGTTTCCCCTACCTGCAGGGTGACGACGGGCTCACGGGCATCATCAGGGAGCTCTGAGCGCACCTTATTCACCTGTGCGGCAATCTGCGTGAGTGCTTCATTCGGATCGTAATCAAGGCGCAAATAGGCTTCGATGGTGCTCACACCGGCGGTTGATGTGGAGACTAAGTAATCAATCCCTTCTGAGGCAGCGATTTCACGCTCCAGCGGCGTGGTGATAAAGCCTTGGATCAAGTCGGCATCTGCACCGATATAGGTGGTAGAGACACTGACCACTGCATTTTTGATCTCGGGGAATTGACGCACATTCATGTCGGTGATGGCGCGTAAGCCGAGCAAGATAATGAATAGGCTCACTACGGAGGCCAAGACGGGTTTCTTGATAAAGACGTCGGTAAATCGCATCGAATCGCTCCTATTGATTCACAACGTTGGGATCAAGATCTTCGCTCGGCTGAACACGCTCATTGTCACTGACCTTGATGTTGCTACCGTTACGGAGCTTGAGGAGGCCGGAGGTAACGATACGGTCACCGGGTTGAAGGCCGTCTTTAATCACAATCATGTCACCGCGGCGCGCGCCCGTTTGCACAAAGCGCTGTTGTATCGTCAATGCATCGTCTTGCTCTTGGATCACGAATACCGCGTTGCCATACGGATTAAATTGAATCGCGCTTTGTGGTGCCAGCAAGACATTTTGCGTTTCTTCACCTTGATCAAGGCTCACGCGTGCGAACATACCTGACCGTAAAACGGCATCTGGGTTGTCAAAGGTGGCTTGAATGTCGACACTGCGACTCGATGGCGTGACAACCGGCGAAATTGCAGTCACTGTACCGGTAAAGACCTCGTCAGGCTGTGCGCTAATCGTGGCAGAAACGGTTTGACCATTTTTCAGCGTGCTGAGCTGCTGCTCGGGCAGGGTAAAGTTTAGGTGAATCGGGGTCACTGACGTGAGTGTCGCAACCGCTGTCCCCGGGGACATTAATTGGCCAAGACTGACTTCTCGGATGCCAATGATGCCGTCGAAAGGCGCGGTTAATGACTTTTGCTCAATGCGCGCTTTTTGGCTGTCGACAGCGGCAATTGCTTGTTTGGCTTCACTTTCTTTACGTTTTAGCTCTGACTCGGAGATGTTTTTATCTCTAAATAGCCGCTGATAACGCCGCAGTTCAAGTTGTGCCAATTCTGCCACGGACTCGAGTCGACGTAATTCTGCCTCATCAACGCTGGCATCCAAGGTGACCAGTAATTGTCCCTTTTTCACCGATGTCGCATTGTCGAACAAGATATTGTTGACGATGCCGCTTGCCTCGGTAGTTAGCTGGGTTTCATTAATGGCCGCAAAACTGCCAATGGTGGTTTGTTGTTCTTGCCAAGGGTGGGTTGAGACTGTAGTGGCCGTCACGGTGACCGTAGGGGCAGGCATGTTGTCAAAAAATTGGTTCATAAAATGATTGCCTACTGCTTTGTAAGCAAAAATTCCCCCAAAAACGAGGCCACATGCGACTAACATAATAATTAAACGTTTTATCATAAAAATCCCTGAACAGAATTGCTGTCACCACCCTTGGCTTATAAGTACAGACGAAGGCGCAAAAGGTTGATTTAACCAATAACAAATATCGAACTGACCAATACAAACCTTATCACTGTTTGGTTCATTCATTGGTGGTAAATTGATGATCTTGTGGATTAGCTCAGGTCAGTGTCATCAGCGAAGCCGAATAAGGAGAACGTCGATGCTACTCAATGCAAATAGCACGGTAACGGAAGCGGCGCTGCGTGCCGTGGCGCATATGCCAACGCGCAGTTTGCCGGTGCTGGTGGATAACAGCTTTAGCCAAAAACTGACCGATGCGGATTTGATGCGCATCGCGGTGTTGTTGGCCCAAAAAAGCGCTGATGAAGGAGGGTGCCCTATCGGTGCGGTGATTGTTGACAATGAAACACGTCAAATCGTAGGTAAGGGGCACAATACCTTGGTACAAGAAAATCACCCCTACAATCACGGCGAAACGGCCGCGATACGTGATGCTGGGCGAATTGACTTCAGCCAAACAACCTTGTTTACCAGTTTAAGCCCATGTGATGTTTGCGCGGCATTGATCAGCATGCGCGGTTTTTCTCGCGTGGTGGTGGGGGATGTCACCAGTGCGAGCGGTAACGAGACGATGCTGAAAGAGAAAGGCGTGACGGTTGATGTGCTGGAAGATCCGCAGGGCATTGCGCTGTATCAGCAATTTCGATCCGAGCACCCCGAACAAGAGTTAGAAGATTGGCAAGGTGTAAGTGCCGTCAAAGCACGTTTAGCCAAGCGTGGATAAGAGGAGAACGACATGGATGTTGCGATTGGTCCGACAACGGATGCGAATTACAGCCAAAAGCTGATCCAAGAGAATATGGCCCCTTACTATGAAGCGAGGAAGATCGCTTGGAATCCACAGATGTTTATGGAAAGTTGGCGAGTTTTTGATAATTATGAAATTCGCCATGAGCGAAAGCGTTGTGGCGTCATTCGCTTGAAGGCAGACGGTGAAACACTTTTTATCCGTGATTTACAGATTGAACCGAGTAAGCAGCGGCAAGGGATCGGCCGCGAGGCAATCAATTGGGCGGTCGCTTATGCGCAAACGTCTGGCTATGCGCACTTAGCGTTGCGTGTTTTTGCAGAAAATCCCGCCGTTTCATTGTATCAAGCGCTGGGATTCGTGGAGACAGGGCGCAGCCGAGATGCGGTTCTCACGCTTTCGTTGTCGTTAACTGAAACGTCCGAATAACGAGCAAAGCGCCTGAGCATATCGATAGAGATGGCATGCTAGTCTTATAGATAGCGTAGCGAGTCAACAAAGTGAGTGGCTGGATGACCCATTGGATACAAGCGTGCATTGCGATTTGGCTAACTCTTTTCTCCTTTCAACTATGGGCCGAGCCATCGACATCAGAGCCGCTTAAGGTTTGTGTGGGTGATGGGAGCCCTTGGCCGCCATACACCTATTGGCAGGGAGAAACGCGACAGCAAAAAGCGGATACCTTGACAGGTTATGCGACAGATTTGGTACTCACCGCATTAGAGCGTAACGACATAGCCTATCAACTGGTATTTATGCCTTGGGCGCGTGTGCAACATGAACTGGCACGTGAGTCAGGCCGTTGTGATCTTACCTGGGATGCGAGTTATAAACCCGAGCGAGCGCAATACAGTCGCTTTACGCAGCCACTCTATTCTATATCTTTGGG
>NZ_MUFL01000036.1:0-32277 GCF_001995355.1 Salinivibrio sp. PR919
CATCCACACAGTTATTTCCACTTCATGGTCGTGAAATGTCTTTATTTTTGTACACCTCTTGTGGTGGGGGGTTGAGATGTTTTTATTGAACAGTGAACGTTTTAGCACTTTTACCCCTAGATATATCAGTAAGTGACTAACAATTGCACAGACACACTTTGTTCGCATTGAAAGGGTTGCTGGAATACAATCTGTGGCTTAACTTTAAAGGTAGGTGGACGGGTTCAGTGGATGGCAGCAACGCCCCGCCACAACGACAGCCTAGACACCCAAATAATGCATTGTAAGTGGTTATGAGTAATTGGAACGAGTGGGCGCTCCCTGATGCTGACATCGCAGCGTCAGAGAAGACGAAGCTACAACCGCCATCTATGTACAAGGTGGTGCTGAACAACGATGACTACACGCCGATGGAGTTTGTCATTGAAGTGCTCCAGACGTTTTTTTCCATGGACGTGGACAAAGCGACGCAAGTCATGCTGACGGTGCACTACGAAGGAAAAGCCGTTTGCGGTGTGTTCACCGCAGAGGTAGCGGAAACGAAAGTGGCACAAGTGATGATGTACGCCAAAGAGAATGGTCATCCATTGCTGTGCACCATGGAGAAAGCATGATTTCTCCGGCACGCTTTAGCGCGGTTATTGAGGGAGGTGCCTTATGCTGAACAAAGAACTTGAAGCGAGTCTCAACGGAGCCTTTGCACGTGCGCGTGAAAAGCGCCACGAATTCATGACGGTGGAGCACCTGCTTCTCGCGTTAATCGACAACGCCGCCGCTCAAGAAGCCCTGACAGCTTGCCGCGCAGACCTAGATGGCCTGCGTAAAGAGCTCGATGCGTTTATTGAGCAAACTACCCCTCTTATCCCTGTTGATGACGAATCACGCGAAACGCAACCGACACTGAGTTTCCAGCGTGTACTGCAACGCGCGGTGTTCCACGTGCAATCGTCAGGGCGCAGCGAAGTGAGTGGGGCGAACGTATTGGTCGCGATATTTAGCGAACAAGAATCTCACGCGGCTTACCTTTTGAAAAAGAACGACGTGAGTCGCTTGGATGTGGTGAATTTTATCTCTCACGGCACCACGAAAGATGACAACGACGATTTGCCCAGTAGCGACATGGGCGCTGAAGAGGCGAGTGGCGAGCCAGGTGAAGATAAGCTGGAAAACTTTGCCACCAACCTGAATCAGCTCGCGCGGGTCGGGGGCATCGATCCTTTAATTGGTCGTGACAAGGAACTGGAACGCACCATTCAGGTGCTATGCCGCCGTCGTAAGAACAATCCGCTGTTAGTCGGCGAAGCCGGCGTGGGTAAAACCGCTATCGCTGAAGGCCTCGCATGGAGAATCGTAGWAGGGCAAGTCCCTGATGTCATCAAAGATTGCGTGATTTACTCGCTGGATATTGGCTCGCTTCTGGCAGGCACCAAATATCGTGGCGATTTTGAGAAGCGCTTTAAGTCCATTTTAAAGCAGCTTGAGAAAGAAGATCATGCCGTACTCTTTATCGACGAAATCCACACCATTATCGGTGCGGGGGCAGCGAGTGGTGGACAAGTTGATGCCGCAAACTTGATTAAGCCATTGCTAAGCAGCGGGAAGTTACGTTGTATTGGCTCAACAACCTATCAAGAATATGGCTCCATCTTTGAGAAGGAGCGTGCCTTGGCACGTCGCTTCCAGAAAATCGATGTCATTGAACCGTCTATCGATGACACCACGAAGATTTTGATGGGATTGAAGCCGAAATATGAAGCGCACCATGAGGTTCGCTATACCAACAAGGCGATCCGTGCGGCGGTTGAACTGTCGGCTAAATACATCAATGAGCGTCATTTGCCAGATAAAGCGATTGATGTGATTGATGAGGCTGGGGCGCGTTGTCGGATGGCGCCAGCGAGCAGGCGTAAGAAAACCGTGAATGTTGCGGACGTCGAGTCGATGATTGCCAAGATGGCGCGTATCCCAGAAAAATCAGTGTCGTCGTCGGACAAAGATGTGCTTCAGTCGTTGGAAGATAAGCTGAAGATGCTGGTGTTCGGTCAAGACAAGGCGATTACGGCGCTGTCGGAAGCGATTAAGCTGAGCCGAGCGGGACTAGGCGAGGAGAACAAGCCTGTGGGTTCGTTCTTATTCGCAGGCCCAACCGGTGTGGGTAAAACCGAAGTTACGGTGCAACTGGCACGTGCCATGGGGATCGAGTTACAGCGCTTTGATATGTCCGAATATATGGAGCGCCACACTGTGAGTCGACTGATTGGTGCGCCTCCAGGTTACGTGGGTTACGACCAAGGTGGGTTGTTAACTGATGCAGTGATCAAGCATCCACACTCTGTGGTGTTACTGGACGAAATCGAAAAAGCGCATCCGGACGTGTTTAACTTGTTGCTACAGGTGATGGATAACGGGACGTTGACCGATAACAACGGTCGCAAAGCGGACTTCCGTAACGTCATTTTAGTCATGACTACCAACGCTGGTGTGGCAGAGACGGTCCGTAAGTCGATTGGCTTGATTCAACAAGATCACAGTCACGATGCGATGTCGGAAATTAAAAAGGTGTTCTCACCGGAATTCCGTAACCGTTTAGATAACATCATTTGGTTTAATCACCTTGATGAAACGGTCATTCTGCAAGTGGTTGATAAGTTTATTGTTGAGTTACAAGCTCAGCTGGATGCGAAAGGTGTGTCTCTGGAAGTGACATCCGAAGCGAAGCGCTGGCTTGCCGAAGAGGGCTATGACAAAGCCATGGGCGCGCGTCCAATGGGCCGGGTGATTCAAGACAACCTGAAAAAGCCGTTGGCAAACGAGCTGTTGTTTGGCTGCCTAGTGAACGGAGGGACAGTGCGTGTTGTGCTTAAAAACAACCGCTTGGATTTCCAATTCAGCGACCAGATGGAACCTGCATAAAGCGTAGGAGAAGTCTGATAAGCAAAACCCGGCGCATGCGCCGGGTTTTTTGATCGCGTTATGAGGATTAACGCGAACGGAAAACGATGCGACCTTTCGACAAATCGTAAGGGGTCATTTCAACAGTGACTTTGTCGCCGGTCAGGATGCGGATATAGTTTTTGCGCATCTTGCCTGAAATGTGGGCAGTCACCACGTGACCGTTCTCTAGCTCAACGCGGAACATAGTGTTAGGTAGCGTGTCTAGCACGGTACCTTGCATTTCAATTACGTCTTCTTTTGCCATTGAATCCTCTTAGGCTTACTGTTTTAGCCAATTTTTTGACCGACAGATAATGCCTCTATTCTGAAAGTCTGTAAAGTTCGGGTGCGAATTTTACCCTGTTGACGCCAAGCTTGCTAGAAAAAATAGCCACTAAGCGGTGGATATGGGCAAGCTAAAGAGTCGCCATTGGTGATTTATAAAGCGTTGGTGCGGGAAGTAATCCGCTTTATAACGCATGGCTGGACAATCATCAATTTGATAGCCCAGATAAAGCCACGATTTTTTCTCGGCGCTGGCATACTCAAGTTGAGCTTGAATGCAGACGCGTCCTAATGAAAAACGATGGAACGGGTCAAAAAAGCTGTATAAGGCGCTTAAACCATCACTCAGCACATCGGTAACGGCAATCGCAACTAAGGTCTCTTCACCGCCATCAGGGTCATACAAATGAATAAAGCAGGGGTGAAGCCAGTCGCTATGGGTGAAGGCAATAAAGTCCTCTGCTTTAGCTGGGTACATATTGCCATCAGCATGACGCGCGGTGATGTATTGATCGTAAAGTGAAAACCAGTTTGGGTCGAGCTGGTCGCTAACCTTTACCCGAAGCCGTTTGAGTTGGCTGCGATGGCGCTTTTGGCTTTTACTTGGTTGATACGCGGCAACATCAATGCGCAAGGATTGGCACGCATTACAGTGAGGACAGTGCGGGCGATACATCATGTTACCACTGCGGCGAAAACCGGCGTTGATCAGTTGCTGGTAACCCTCAGGGTGGTGCATGTCAGGGGATAGCACGACCGCGAGCTGTTCGTTCTCTGTCGATATATATTGGCAGCGAGAGGCTGGAGTAAGGCCGACCTTTAGCGCGACGCTCATGACTGCCTCTCACGAAAGTCCGCGATAACGTGCGGCATATATGCGGCTTTTAAGCGTGAGTCTCGTGCCGCGTATAGGGCGTGAATAAACTCATCCCGCGGCCATGCCTTGGCGCCGAGAGAGGCAAGGTGGGGCGTCATCATTTGGCAATCGATGTACTGACCACCTTGAGCTTGAAAGTGACGACAAAACTGCCAAAGCGCGAATTTCGAGCCATTATCGATAAGCGAAAACATGGATTCACCGCAGAAAAACTGTCCTACGGCGACACCATACAATCCCCCTACGAGTTGGTCCTCTTGCCACACTTCGACACTGTGCGCATCGTGCTGCTGGTGGAGGGCGAGGTAGGCCTCACGCATCTGGTCGGTGATCCAAGTTTGCTCAGGGCCCCTGATGGCGGCACATTGATGAATCACTGCCTCGAAGGCGTGATTGATGGTCACGGTCACTTGGCTTTTACGCGCCGCTTTGCGCAAGCTGCGACTGACGTGAAAGTCAGAGGGACGAATGATGGCCCGTTCGCTTGGCGACCACCAAAGTAACGGGTCTTCTTCACCAAACCAAGGAAAAATACCACTTCGATAGGCAGACATCAGCCGTGCAGCCGAGAGATCACCGCCAATGGCTAACAGGCCATCTGGGTGGGCGAGTGCATCGCTCACCGGAGGAAAGCGAAAATCATCTGCTGCTAATGGCGGCAAAAAGAGGGTCATACCCGCAGTCTCTCCATGTGTTACAAGCGTTGTCGCAGTTGTGCATAGCGTCCGTTTGCCGCCATGAGTGCAGCATGATCGCCTTGTTCGACAATCTCTCCGGCATCCATGAGACAAATGGTGTCCATTTGCTCAAGCCCGACCAAGCGGTGAGTGATAAACACCACGGTTTTGTTTGCACAATGTTGCTGTAGTAAGGATAGGATCTGCGCCTCCGTTTGCACATCTAGCCCTTCGGTTGGCTCATCTAATAAAACGATAGGTGCGTCATGCAGAAGGGCACGCGCAATACCAATCCGTCGTCGCTCGCCACCAGAAAGCTGTCGGCCTCCATCTCCCATCCACGCATTGAGCCCTGGCTCGGCCAGCAAGGTCTGCAAGCCTACTTGGGTTAACACTTGCGTCAGCGTCTCGTCGCTGGCCTGCGGGCATGCCAAGATCAGGTTATCGCGCAAGGTGCCATTAAACATGTCGACCCGTTGTGTGACCACAGAAATCGCTTGGCGTAACGCCGGCTCTGACCATTGACGTAACGGCTTGCTGTCAAGATGGATCTCGCCGTCGCTTGGATCCCATGCGCGTGTTAACAAGCTAAGCAGGGTTGATTTTCCACATCCGGTCCGACCGAGTAGCGCCACTTTTTGCCCCGCATGTACGTGCAAAGAAATGTGGTTTAAGGCAGGGTTTGCAGTCTCTGGGTATTGATAACTGACGTTATCCAGCTTGAGCTCACCTTGCACCGCATCGGCATGTCCTTGCGGCGGAAAATAGACACTGGGTGTACGCTCTGTAATCCGGTTGAGCCGCTTAGCCGCGGTCAGGGTTTTCCCCAAATATTGGAAAGCCGCGGTGATGGGCATCATCAACTCAAAGCTTGCCATCGTGGTAAACGCGACCATTGCAATCAGCGGATCGGGCAAGCGACCACCCACACCATCGGCAGCTAACCAAATCATCAAAACTAAGGTTAAACCGGTTGCCGCCATCAGCACCGCATTCGCCCAGCCGGTGACGTTTGCCATGTTCGCCTGCGCGGCTAGCATGGCTTTTTCACTGTCATCAACCCGTGCACGATAACGGGATTCTGCGCCAAAAAGGGCGAGTTCGGCATGGCCTTGCAGCCAATCGAGTAGGGCGATTCGGGTAGCGGCATTTTGTTCTAATTGCTGGCGTCCATGTTGCTTACCAAGATGGTAAAAAATAACGGGTAACCCCAGCAGTAACGCCAATAAACAGCCGCCTAACGCTAGCCCTAAGGTTGGGTCGAACCAACCCAAAAACAGACTCACAGCAAGGACGCCGAGGGCGCCAACAACCATGGGACTGACCAAGCGCAGATAGACGTGATCCATCGCATCAACATCGGCCACCATGCGATTGAGCAGGTCGCCATCACGCACATTCAGGGTTTGATCCGGCACCAAAGGCGCAAGCTTACGGAAAAACGCTACCCGTAGGTCGGCAAGCAATTTAAACGTGGCATTGTGGCTGACGACGCGCTCTGCCCAGCGCCCAAAGGTACGGCCGATAGAAAAACCACGCACGCCAGCAGCGGGCAACATGTAATTGAAGGTGGCCATGCCAGTGAGTCCAGCCACGGCCGCCGCAGCGATAAACCAGCCTGATAAGGTTAATAGGCCAATCGCGGCAAACAAGGTGGCAAACGCCAACACCATGCCCAAGCTAAGACCAAACCAGTGACGCTTATACAGGCGTAAGTAGGGGAGTAGTTCACGCATCGAGATTTCTCCTGTCTGCTGAGGCTAGCATGTCAGCAAGCTGCCCTTGAGCGGCGATATCTTTGAATTTGCCTTGCTGAGTGATGGCGCCATCAGCCATGACCCAAACCTGATCGCAGTTGTCGAGCGCATCGAGGCGGTGTGACACCTGAATACAGGTTTTTCCTTGGGTCGCTGTGTGTAAGCTCAAATTGACCAGTTGTTCGCTGTGGGCATCAAGGCTTGCCGTCGGCTCATCCAATACCCATAGTGCACCGTCTTGCAATAAAGCACGTGCAACCGCGATACGCTGTGCTTGGCCGACTGATAGCCCGCCATTACGATCGCCAACGGGATGAGCCAGCCCGTCAGTCAGGCGCATAACAAACTCATCGACATAGGCTTGTGTCATCACATGATTAATCGATTCAGGCGTGGCATCAGGGTTGGCGAGCGCAATGTTGTCACGAATAGAGCCATGGAATAGCTGTGGATTTTGGCCTACCCAACTGATCGCTTGGCGCCAATGGGTGAGTGAGAGCGCTCGGCGCTCACAACCGTTAATGATCAGACTGCCGCGATAGGGTAAAAAGCCGAGCAGTGCATTCAACAGGCTCGACTTACCTGCGCCACTGACGCCAATAAGTGCAATATGCTCACCGGCTTTGACGTCAAAATTGAGCGGCCCCGCCAAGACATGGCCATCAGGGCTGAGCACTTCGAGGTCACGCGCGGTGATGGTGACAGCCTCTAGATCGGGTGTCTCTTGGCCTTGTGTGCCGGTATCCGGTTGCGCATCGAGAAACTCGACGATGGATTCGGCAGCCCCAATCGCTTGGGCTTTTGCGTGATAAAACGTGCCAAGATCACGTAATGGCTGGTAAAACTCAGGCGCGAGCACCAGCACAAATAAGCCAGTAAATAGCGATATCGGGGCACCATAGTGGCCAAAGTTCAGTTCACCAATGAAACTGAAACCGAAATAGACAGCCACAACTGCAATGGAAATGGCCGTAAAAAACTCGAGCACGGCAGACGACAAGAAAGCCAGTCTTAGCACTTCCATGGTTCGTTTACGGAAGGTGTGTGACGCTAGATGCAGTTGTTCGGCTTCTGCATCAGTGCGATTGAACAGTCGCAGTGTCGGTAAGCCACGCAAACGGTCATAAAAATAGCCTGACAGTCGTTGCAGTGCTTTGAAATTCTTGCGATTTGCGTCGGCGGCTTTGATCCCCACCAAGGCCATAAAAAAGGGCACTAGCGGTGCGGTAATCAAGAATATCAAGCCGGAGGCCCAATTGATCGGGAACACGGTGACGAGAATCACCACGGGGATCAATACGGCAATCGCCATTTGCGGTAAATAGCGGGCAAAGAAGTCCTGTAATTCTTCGACTTGCTCGAGGAGCAAGCTAGCCCAACTGCCCGCCGGACGACCTTGAATACTCACGGGGCCGAGTTCATGAAGACGATTCAAGATCAACTGGCGAATATGGTGGCGAATAGTTTGGCCACAGCGATAGCCTGTTCGCTCTTTGGCCCAACTACAGGCCGCACGCAGTAATACTACGGCCCCCAGACCAATGAAACTGGGCAGTAAACTGTATTTATCGGCTTGTTCGATAATGAGCTGATAAAGCAAATGGGCGAGGAGCGCTGCTTGGGCAATGAGTAGCAGTCCAGATGTAAAGGCTATGCCAATCGTCGCAACTAACCAGGGTTTGGCTAACACGCTCTGCGACTTGAGCCATTTCGTTAGCGCCCGCTGTTTAGATTTATCCATATCGTCTTATTGTTTTATGAAAGGCCTGCGAGTGAGGCAGAGCAGGCTGCTCAGGGGCAGCCTGCGTGGGATCGCGCGAGGGTTACTTCTCAGCTAACCCGTCAAGGTAGCGCTCAGCATCGAGTGCTGCCATACAGCCGGTGCCCGCTGACGTGATCGCTTGGCGGTAGACATGATCCATCACATCGCCAGCGGCAAACACGCCTTCAATGCTGGTTTGTGTGGCGTTACCGTTCAGGCCGGAAGCCACTTTGATGTATCCGTTTTCCATCTCCAATTGACCGGCAAAAATGTCAGTGTTTGGCTTATGACCGATAGCGACGAATACGCCCATGACATCCAGCGTTTCTGTCGCATCACTTTGGGTGTCTTTTAAGCGCACAGCAGTGACGCCCATTTCATCGCCAAGCACCTCGTCCAGCACACGGTCAGTGTGTAAAACGATGTTACCGTTCTCAACTTTGTCCATCATGCGATCCACAAGGATTTTTTCCGCACGGAAGCTATCACGGCGGTGCACTACATGGACTTCAGAGGCGATGTTAGACAAATACAAGGCTTCTTCGACCGCGGTATTACCACCGCCAATCACAGCCACTTTTTGGTTGCGATAGAAAAAGCCATCGCAGGTTGCACAGGCGGAGACACCACGGCCTTTAAAGGCTTCTTCTGATGGCAAACCAAGATATTGTGCGGATGCACCTGTCGAAATAATTAAGGCATCGCAGGTGTATTCGCCACTGTCGCCTTTTAAACGAAATGGGCGCTGAGACAGATCAACGTCGTTGACGTGATCAAAAATAATCTCGGTGTCGAATTTCTCCGCATGGTCTTTCATGCGGTCCATCAAGGCTGGACCCGTGAGGCCTTCTGGATCGCCAGGCCAGTTTTCTACATCTGTGGTGGTGGTTAGCTGGCCGCCTTGTTGCATACCCGTGATCATGACTGGATTCAGGTTGGCACGCGCCGCATAAACAGCAGCGGTGTAGCCAGCAGGGCCTGAGCCAAGGATCAATAGGTTAGCATGCTTAATGTTACTCATTCACGTCTCCGGGCAGGATAGAGGTTCGTTTTGAATGGCCTGATTGTAGGTAAATTGGACGGGTAAAGAAAGGGCACCGTGACGGTGCCCTGTGATTGTAGGGTACAAAACGCACATTAATGTGCAGCTTTTAATGCGTCCATGGCATCAACGTAAGGAAGCTCAAAGCCTTCAGCCACTTCTTTGATGGTGACTTGACCATGAATAACGTTCAAACCATTGCGCAGGTGTTGATCTTCTACCAAGGCATCGCGATAGCCTTTGTTAGCCAACTTCACGATATAAGGCAGGGTCGCGTTGTTGAGAGCAACGGTAGAGGTACGAGCGACCGCGCCAGGCATGTTAGCAACACAGTAGTGAACCACATCATCAACAATGTAGRTTGGATCCGCATGGGTGGTCGCGTGTGATGTCGCAAAACAGCCGCCTTGGTCAATGGCAACATCGACCACGGCCGCACCTGGTTTCATGCGCTTGATGTGGTCT
This sequence comes from Salinivibrio sp. PR919, assembly GCF_001995355.1. Classification (NCBI taxonomy): domain Bacteria; kingdom Pseudomonadati; phylum Pseudomonadota; class Gammaproteobacteria; order Vibrionales; family Vibrionaceae; genus Salinivibrio; species Salinivibrio sp. PR919. The sequence continues at coordinate 9,800 of NZ_MUFL01000036.1, forward strand.
TCGTTAACCAGTTTCGGCGCGGCTGCACCTGGGATCAGTACCGCACCGATAACCAGATCAGCATTGAGAACGTGTTGCTCCAGTGTTTCTTCTGTGGAGTAGACCACTTTTGCGCGACCTTGGAATTCTTCATCCAAACGACGCAGTGTATCGACATTTTTGTCTAAAATAGTCACGTCAGCACGTAGGCCAACGGCCATGCGAGCTGCGTTTGAACCGACAACACCACCGCCGAGTACTACGATTTTGGCCGGTTCAACGCCTGGAACACCACTTAGTAGCATGCCTGAGCCGCCGTGTGATTTCTCCAGTGCTTGTGCACCTGCTTGAATAGACATACGGCCCGCTACCTCAGACATAGGTGCAAGGAGTGGCAATCGACCTTTAGAATCTGTTACGGTTTCATAGGCGATACAGACGGCTTTACTCTTAATTAAGTCTTCTGTTTGTGGAAAATCTGGTGCAAGATGCAGATAGGTGAATAAAATCTGTCCTTCACGGAGCATGGCACGCTCAACTGCTTGCGGCTCTTTGACTTTAACAATCATCTCGGCCTTGGCGAACACGTCAGCTGCGGTAGGAAGGATAGATGCGCCGGCGGCTTTGTAGTCGTCGTCAGAGAAGCCAATACCGTTACCAGCGTTGGTCTCTACGTAAACGGAGTGGCCGTGAGAAATGAGTTCGCGGACACTTGCTGGAACCATCCCAACGCGGTATTCATGGTTTTTGATCTCTTTTGGAACGCCAATGATCATGCTGTCACCTCTTGTTTATTCAGTGTTATCGGCTGGCTAGTTGTTGATATTGTCAATTTTCAGGCTAGTATAAAGGGAAAAAATCAGCATTTGATGCTAAAATTTATAAAGATGTTATTTAATTCGGTATATCTTTTTGCAAGGAAGTAACAAGGTGGAATAAAAAATGGTAGATACCAAAAAAAAGCCCTCCAAGGAATTGGACCGCATTGACCGCAACATCCTGAATGAGCTCCAAAAGGATGGGCGTGTTTCAAACGTTGAGTTATCTAAACGAGTCGGTCTTTCTCCTACCCCCTGTCTCGAACGTGTCCGTCGCTTGGAGCGCCAAGGCTATATCACTGGCTATACGGCGCTGCTCAATCCCCAGTTTCTCGACGCATCATTGCTGGTGTTTGTCGAAATCACTTTGAACCGTGGCGCACCAGATGTGTTTGAGCAATTCAATAAAGCGGTTCAAACACTGGAAGACATCCAAGAATGTCATCTTGTCTCCGGTGATTTTGACTACTTACTTAAAACACGAGTAGCTGATATGTCGGCATATCGCAAGTTATTGGGTGAAACCTTGCTGCGTTTGCCCGGTGTGAATGACACACGCACCTATGTGGTAATGGAAGAGGTGAAGCAGAGCAATCATTTGGTGATTCGCRCCCGCTAAACCTGTTTGCCAATCGCGACATGGGTGTCGATCCCCAAACGATGAAACCGAGCCACCGTGCTCGGTTTCTTTTTTGCCTTAATCAGCAACAATTATGTGATATCTCGGTAAAGATTCATCGCTGACTCGCATCATGCCTGCTGTTCAGGCACGAATGTGGTAAAGTCAGTGCAGTGGCGAATGCAAACCTCAAACCATGGTGGGGAATGCGAATAACGAAAAGTATTAAACAGGTGATGATGGAGTTTTCTTTGCGTCGTGAGCCCAAATCGGCTCAGCCCAAGGTGCGATTGGATGGCGCTCAGCGTTTGAAAGAGTGTGGCTTTATCTTGGTGCTGGCAGCGGCCGTCTTTGTGATGGTTGCGTTGCTGTCTTTTAATCCGGCTGATCCCTCTTGGTCACAAACTGCTTGGCACGGTGATGTGCATAATGCGGCAGGTTCGTTAGGGGCGTGGGTCGCCGACAGCCTCTTTTTCTCATTCGGTATTTTGGCCTACCCATTACCGCCAGCTGCCATGCTGGGTGGTTGGGTTTTCTTGCGCCGCCGTGGCGACGACGAGCCACTCAACTACACGATTTTAGCCGCGAGGATCTTAGGGCTTTTCGTTCTATTCCTAACCAGTTGTTCGCTAGCCGATCTCAATTTTGATGATTTTTGGCATTTCTCCTCTGGGGGAGTGATGGGCGATGTCACCAACAGTTTGGCATTGCCACTGCTTAACGTACTAGGCACCACATTGGTGATGCTGTTTTGTTGGGCTGCAGGGTTTACATTGTTTACTGGGATCTCTTGGCTAAGCATTGTGGATAATCTAGGGTCGGTGACCTTAAAGGCCACTACTTGGTTGGTTAACCGCCTCCGTGGCGATAAGGTGACTGAGCTTGGCAAGCCTGCTGCACAAACCGTCACCGAGTCAGACAAGGTGACTGACGCGGCAGAGCCGATGGAATTAAGTGATTTGCGCCGCTTCACCCCGTCTCCGAGTGTGCAAGAAGTCCCAGAGGATAGGGCATCAGCCGCACCAAGCACGCCGATTATCTTTGGGGGACAAGCCTTACCCGCCGATGACGATGGCAAAACACGGGATGACCCTGAGCCTAACTTTGGACAGTGGCAAGGGGTTGTCGAGCCAGAAGACGAACCAACCCAACCGAACGTACCGCTGCCGGATGACGCGCCGGAGGATGAAACATTACCGCCGTGGCAAGAGACCGATGCATCCAGCGATGGAAGTGACGAAAGTGAAGAGGTGGCGAGTGAGCCGGTATCTCATGAAACCACCTATGGCAATCAAGACGGTTTGTCTGAGTTAGAGCGTGCCGAGCAAGCCGCTGGGGCGGCTGAGGACGATGAAGATCCGTTCCAAGAAACGATTCGTAAAGCGCAGCAAGCCCAGCAACAGGCTGCTGGGCTCGATCATCCTTTCTTAGTCAAAGATGAGCCAAACTTGCCAAAACCTGCCGAGCCTTTCCCGACCTTAGATTTGCTTGATCCTGCGCGAAAAACCGCTTCACAGGCGACACGGGAAGAACTTGAACAAATCGCGCGGTTAGTCGAAGCACGACTTGAGGATTATAAAATCCAAGCGCGTGTTGTGGGGGTTTATCCCGGCCCCGTGATTACGCGTTTTGAGCTGGACTTAGCGCCGGGTGTCAAAGTGTCGCGCATTTCTGGATTGTCGAAAGACTTAGCGCGTTCTTTGTCGACCACCGCGGTGCGGGTAGTGGAAGTGATCCCAGGTAAACCTTATATCGGACTCGAGCTACCCAATGAAAACCGCGAGACCGTCTTTATGTCGGAAGTGGTTGGTAGCGAGCGCTTTAAGAACAGCAAGTCGCCGATTTCTGTGGTGTTAGGAAAAGACATTGCCGGTGAAGCGATTGTGACCGATTTAGGCAAAGCCCCTCACTTACTGGTCGCCGGTACGACTGGCTCGGGTAAGTCGGTGGGTGTGAACGTCATGATCGTCAGTATGCTTTACAAAGCGGCACCCGAAGATGTCCGCTTTATCATGATCGACCCGAAAATGCTGGAGCTTTCCGTGTATGAGGGGATCCCGCACTTGCTCACCGAAGTGGTCACCGACATGAAGGATGCGGGCAATGCATTGCGCTGGTGTGTTGGCGAGATGGAGCGACGCTACAAGCTAATGTCGGCGTTAGGTGTCCGTAACCTCAAAGGTTTTAACGAGAAAGTCAAAGCCGCTGAGGCGGCGAATAACCCGATTCCAGACCCACTCTGGAAGCCGAGTGAYAGCATGGATGAAACGGCTCCTACGCTTGAGAAGCTGCCCTATATCGTCGTGGTCGTTGATGAGTTTTCCGATTTGATGATGGTGGTGGGCAAAAAAGTGGAAGAGCTGATCGCCCGTTTGGCGCAAAAGGCCCGCGCCGCGGGTATTCACCTAGTGCTTGCCACCCAGCGCCCATCCGTTGATGTGATCACCGGCCTTATCAAAGCGAACATTCCGACCCGGATGGCTTTCACCGTCTCCACGAAAACTGACTCGCGCACCATCTTGGACCAAGGGGGTGCAGAGTCGCTGTTAGGCATGGGGGATATGTTGTTCATGCCCAACGGCTCTAACCATCCTATCCGTGTGCACGGCGCGTTTGTCAGTGACGAAGAAGTGCACCGTGTGGTGAATAACTGGAAAGCGCGCGGTAAGCCGCAGTATCTCGAAGAGATCACTCATGGCGATCAGGGGTCCGATAGCTTATTGCCGGGAGAAACGCCGACGGGCGCAGACGGCGAAGAGCTGGATCAGCTGTTTGACCAAGTGGTTGAGTTTGTCACCGAAAGCCGCCGTGGCTCTGTATCAGGGGTGCAACGCCGCTTTAAAATTGGCTATAACCGCGCGGCTCGAATTGTGGAACAACTGGAAGCACACGGTGTCGTAAGTTCACCGGGCCACAACGGTAACCGAGAAGTGTTGGCGCCGCCGCCACCGAAAGCGTAATCAGATGGACGTTGTATGAAAATGAAAGCTTTTTATCGCCACCTCATCGCGATGCTGACGCTGATGTTTGCAGTTGCCGTTCAAGCGCAATCAACAGCCCAGCAACAGCTAATGGACCGATTGAGTAAGGTGGATGCCTTTAGCGCCAATTTTGAACAGGTCGTGATCAGCCCTGAAGGAGAGCAGATCCACGCTGCAAAAGGACGACTATCCATTGAACGTCCCAACTTGTTCAATTGGACCACGACCACACCCGATGAAAATATCATGATCTCTGATGGGGAAACATTGTGGTACTACAGCCCGTTTGTCGAGCAAGTCACTGCGATGTGGTTAGACGATGCGACTGCACAAACTCCGTTTGTGTTGTTAACCCGCAATCAGCCAGACGATTGGCAGACGTATACCATTACCCAGCAAGGTGACACCTTTACCCTGACCCCAAAAACGGTAGGGAGTATTGGCACCTTTGCCGTGACGGTAAAACCGGATGGAACCCTGACTCATTTTCGGGTGACCGAGCAAGATGGACAGCAAAGCCAATTCACGCTCAGCCAGTTTAGTCGTCAGGCACCGGATGCATCCTTGTTTGAATTTACACCACCGGACTCGGTGCTGGTGGATGATCAACGTCAGCCGCGTTAATCACGGGAGAGAAGATTGTCGACACTACCGCTAGATTTTGCTGACGACTTTCGGCCGCTTGCTGCTCGCATGCGGCCGGTTTCGTTAAATCAGTACATTGGCCAGCAGCATTTATTGGCCGAGGGCAAGCCTCTTCGCCGCGCCATCGAATCTGGCAGTCTGCATTCAATGATTTTTTGGGGTCCACCGGGCACAGGCAAAACCACCTTGGCAGATATCGCTGCTCGTCAAGCCAATGCGGAAATCGAACGATTGTCTGCGGTCACCTCGGGCGTGAAAGAAATTCGCGATGCAATTGTGCGTGCAGAGCAGAATAAACAAGCCGGAGTACGTACTGTCCTGTTTGTTGATGAGGTTCACCGTTTCAACAAAAGCCAACAAGACGCGTTTTTACCGCATGTTGAAGCGGGGACAGTCACCTTTATTGGTGCCACGACTGAAAACCCCTCTTTTGAGCTAAACAACGCCTTGCTATCTCGTGCGCGGGTGTACCGGCTGAGTGCGCTTGAGCGTGATGATTTGATTGCGGTGATTGACCAAGCTTTGGCGGATAAAAACCGAGGGCTCGGTGAGCGAGAGCTACGTTTTGATACGGGAGTGAAAGACGCTCTGGCGGACACCTGTAGTGGCGATGCGCGCATGGCTTTGAACCTGCTGGAAATGTTAGCCGATATGGCTGATGGCTCGGTGACCATGGCGATGCTGAAAGACGTCGCTGGGGAGAAGGTGGCACAGTTCGATAAGCAAGGCGACGCATGGTATGACCTCATTTCAGCATTTCATAAGTCCGTGCGCGGCTCTAACCCAGATGCCGCCTTGTACTGGTATGCCCGTATCGTGTCCGCGGGTGGTGATCCCTTGTACGTGGCGCGTCGATTGTTAGCGATCGCCTCTGAAGATGTAGGTAACGCCGATCCGCGTGCCATGCAGGTTGCATTGAACGCATGGGATTGCTTTACCCGAGTCGGGCCGGCGGAAGGTGAACGCGCGATCGCACAAGCGGCGGTGTATCTTGCCTGTGCTCCTAAAAGCAATGCAGTCTACACCGCGTGGAAACAAGCGCTTCGCGATGCAAAAGCGACGGCGAATGCGCCTGTCCCTATGCACCTTCGCAATGCACCGACGGCCCTGATGGAAAGTTTGGGACATGGCGACGGGTATCGTTATGCCCATGATGAACCGAATGCCTACGCCGCTGGTGAGCGTTATTTGCCCGATGAAGTCAGTGATGTGCGTTATTACCAGCCCGTTAATCGCGGGCTAGAAATTAAAATCGCTGAAAAGCTCGCCTTTCTGGACGAGCTTGACGCAAAAAGCCCGCAAAAGCGCTAGGCAACTTCACCCTTTTTGGGTAAGGTTTAAAGTCCGGCTGCACCATGAAGGCGCAGTCGCCTAGTAGTGGTGACATCCACGGTCACCCTCGGCCAATCGCGTTATACAATACGCACGATCGCAGCTTGTCTTCAAATCGTGATGACAAGTGATAATCAACTAATCAACCCGAAAGCACAGGATTAGCATGCTGGATTCCAAATTACTTCGAACTGAGCTGGAAGAAACGGCTCAAAAACTCGCTCGTCGTGGCTTTACGCTCGATGTTGACGCTATACGTGAACTCGAGGAACAACGTAAATCCCTGCAGATTCGCACCGAACAATTGCAAGCAGAGCGTAACTCCCGATCGAAGTCCATTGGCCAGGCTAAAGCGAAGGGTGAGGACATTGCGCCACTACTAGCAGAAGTCGCGAACTTGGGTGACGAGCTGGACGCTGCAAAAGCCGAGCTGGCTGAACTGCAACAGAAAGTGAACGACGTGGTAATGGCGGTGCCAAACTTGCCAGCCGATGAAGTCCCAACGGGTAAAGACGAGTCTGAAAACCTAGAGGTATCTCGTTGGGGTGAGCCGCGTCAGTTTGATTTTGAAATCAAAGATCACGTTGATTTGGGCGAACTTTCTGGCGGGCTTGATTTCGCCAGTGCGGTGAAACTGTCAGGCTCACGCTTCATTGTGATGAAAGGGCAGATGGCGCGTATGCATCGTGCCTTGGCCCAGTTTATGCTCGATTTGCACACCAACGAGCACGGTTACACCGAAATGTATGTGCCTTACTTGGTCAATGCTGACAGCCTTTATGGTACGGGTCAGTTGCCGAAATTTGGTGAAGATTTGTTTAACACCAAGCCGGCCACCGAAGAAGGGGTTGGCATGTCTTTGATCCCAACCGCGGAAGTACCGCTGACTAACATGGTGCGTGATGAAATCGTTGACGAGGCCGATTTGCCGCTGTGCATGACGGCACACACACCGTGTTTCCGTTCAGAAGCTGGCTCCTATGGTCGCGATACCCGTGGCCTGATTCGTATGCACCAGTTTGATAAAGTTGAACTGGTCAAAGTCGTTAAGCCAGAAGATTCTATGCAAGCGCTTGAATCACTCACTGCGGATGCAGAGAAGGTGTTGCAACTGCTTAACCTGCCATATCGTAAAGTGTTACTGTGTACGGGCGATATGGGCTTTGGCGCGGCGAAAACCTACGACCTAGAAGTCTGGTTGCCAGCACAAAACACCTACCGTGAGATTTCATCGTGCTCAAACACCATGGATTTCCAAGCACGCCGTATGCAGGCGCGTTTCCGCCGCAAAGGCGAGAAAAAACCTGAGCTGTTGCATACTTTGAACGGTTCTGGCTTGGCCATTGGTCGTACTCTGGTAGCTATTTTAGAAAACTACCAACAAGCAGATGGCCGCATTGAAATCCCTGAGGTATTGCGTCCATACATGGGCGGTCAAACGCACATTGGCTAATGAAGTGAGTCAGGGTTAAAGAACAAAGGGTCGGCATGATTGCCGGCCCTTTTTTATTGGGGTGACGACACGCTGGTGAGGCAGGTCATTGCCCCGAACCTGACTGAGGAAACGGCGCGATGGGGCTAAGTGCATCATCCTGTTGGCAGGGATAGCGCGTCAGTACACGTGCGATAAAGCTGTCGAGCACGTGAAGCATAATTCGGTTTACACGCTGCGATAGCGCAACTTTATGCTCAAAGGGCAGTTGTTCTGACTGCGCGAGCTGGTTTAACACCTCTGCTATCTCTCGCTGGATGTCGTCGGCCAATGACAAAGCCTGTAGCTGGCGTAAGCGCTTCGCGAGTATTTGCTGGTGTAAGGTAAGAGATTGCTGGGCATTGCGCACAGATTGTTGCTCTTGATATGCCGCATGGCTGTAACGCTGTCTCGCTTGCAGTAGTTCTAAAATGGTATACCAAAGTTGCTGATAAGCCTCCAAACGGGTGTCGTCGCGTTGCGCGATCAATGCGGGCGGGACTGCTTCATCCACCAAGTAGACGATATGCTGCAATGCCCGATTTTTCATACGGGTTTGGGTGTCGTTGTCGTAAGATGGTAAGGCATGAAGGTGATGAAAAAAGACTCGATACATCGGCTTCTGTGCTTGGGGAGCCAGTTGGTGAAGGTGACGCGTTTGGCTTAACAGCACTTGGTAGTCGTCTGAGCTAATACTGGATTGGGTGGCTAGGTGCTGAGCATGCTGTAACAGCACACGTAGTTCATGCAGTTGGTGTAAGTGCAAATCTGGGCGCTGACGGAAGAGCTGTACCGCTACCACCACCGCGATGCTCAATGCTAATGTTCCTACCATTAATAGCCATTCCATAGTCGCTCCCTGCGTTTCAGTCGCTGATATGAGTTATCCAGCAGGAATCGTGCCTAAAATGAGAGATTTATCACGCCCTGTGCAAGGGGCTAGGCAGCCGACAATGAAAGAAAACTGCGCCGTTTTCGCACTGTGCTGGTGAAGTGATGCACTATTTTGACGCATTGGCGACTGTTTCACTGATACCTGATAAAAAGCGCGCATAAAAAAGAGAGCCATCAAGGCTCTCTTTTACGTTCATCTCAGCACCGCAAGGTGGCGCGGTGCCAGTGAGTCTTGGCTTACATCACACGCATGCCCGCTTGGGCGCCTTCGTGTGGTTCAAGGATCCACAACTCTTTGCCACCCGGTCCTGCGGCGAGGATCATGCCTTCTGACATGCCAAATTTCATTTTACGTGGCTTCAAGTTTGCGACCATTACCGTGTGTTTACCGACTAAATCCTCAGGCTTGTAAGCCGATTTAATCCCAGAGAACACTTGGCGAGTTTCACCACCAATATCGAGCTTAAACTTGAGCAGCTTGTCCGCTTTAGGCACGGATTCACATTCCAAAATTTTAGCCACACGCAGATCGACTTTTGCAAAATCGCCAAACTCAATTTCCTCAGCGATAGGATCATCCGCTAAAGGACCTTGCGCTTTCGCTTTTTCTGCCTCTTCCGCCGCGACATCTTCTTTGCTGTCGGCAATCATGGCATCCACCGCTTTCGGATCGATACGGCTAAACAGCGCTTTGAACTTGCTAATGGCGTGGCCTGTCAGTGGCTGAGCAATGCTTTCCCAAGTCAGGGTGTCATTCAAGAATCCTTCTGAACGCTCTGCAAGCTGAGGCATCACAGGTTTCAGATACGTCATGAGCACGCGGAATAGGTTAATGCCGACAGAGCAAATGGCTTGAAGCTCGGCGTCTTTGCCTTCTTCTTTGGCAACCACCCAAGGGGCTTTCTCGTCGACATACTGGTTTGCTTTGTCTGCCAATGCGATGATCTCGCGAATAGCGCGATTGTATTCGCGTGCTTCGTAGAGCTCACCAATGTGCTCGGCTTTGTCAACAAATGACTGATAAAGCTCAGGCTCAGCACAGGTATCGGCTAATTGGCCATCGAAACGCTTGCTAATAAAGCCTGCGTTGCGCGAAGCAAGGTTGACCACTTTATTGACGATGTCTGAGTTTACGCGTTGGATAAAATCATCCAAGCTCAGGTCAAGATCATCAATACGGCTGTTTAGCTTCGCGGCGTAATAGTAACGCAAACACTCAGGATCGAGATGTTTTAGATAAGTGCTGGCTTTGATAAATGTCCCTTTCGATTTGGACATTTTCGCGCCGTTTACTGTTACATAGCCATGCACAAAGACGTTGTTTGGCTTACGGAATCCAGCGCCGTCCAGCATCGCCGGCCAGAACAAGCTGTGGAAATAGACGATGTCTTTACCGATAAAGTGATAAAGCTCTGCCTCGCTGTTTTCTTTCCAGTACTCGTCAAAGTCGATGTCGTTGTGCTTGTTGCAATAGTTTTTGAACGAGCCCATGTAACCAATCGGGGCGTCGAGCCAAACGTAGAAGAACTTACCGGGCTGGTCTGGGATCTCAAAACCAAAATAAGGCGCATCACGCGAGATATCCCACTGTTGCAGACCGGTTTCGAACCACTCGTTCATTTTGTTGGCAATTTCGCTTTGCAGCGCACCTGATTTAGTCCAGGTATTCAGCATTTGCTCAAACTGCGGCAAATCAAAGAAAAAGTGCTCAGAGTCGCGCATCACAGGGGTGGCACCGCTGACCGCCGAGCGAGGATTAATGAGCTCCGTCGGTGCATAGGTTTCGCCACAGTTGTCACAGTTATCGCCATATTGGTCGTCAGCGTGACATTTCGGGCACTCACCTTTGACGAAACGATCCGGTAAGAACATTTCTTTTTCAGGATCGAACAGCTGTGAAATCGTACGGCTGGTGATATAGCCTTTATCGCGCAATTGGGTGTAAATGAATGACGCCAACTCGCGGTTTTCTTCGCTGTGCGTGCTGTGATAGTTATCAAAGCTGATGTTAAAGCCATCAAAGTCGGCTTTATGCTCTTTTTGCACATCGGCGATCATGGCTTCGGGCTCCACACCCATTTGCTGCGCTTTCAACATAATAGGCGTGCCGTGAGCATCGTCGGCACAAATAAAGTGAGTAGTATTGCCGCGCAGGCGCTGATAGCGGACCCATACATCTGCCTGAATATGCTCGAGCATGTGGCCCAAATGGATTGAGCCGTTCGCATAAGGCAGCGCACAGGTCACCAAAATTTTACGTGGGTTTGCAGCCATAATCTTGTTTGTTCGCTCTTATGATATGAATGGAATGATTGCGGAAATCTTACCTGATACGATATGCCTTGCCTAGAGCAAGGCCGTGTCATAAGGCGTTTACGCATAATTGGTTAGGGACGCGGACCCAAATAATGAATAAATTGGACGGTGAAGCATGTTTTTTGGCGGCAAAAAGAACAAATCAACGAAAAAAGCGGCATCAGTGATGAGCCAAGACGCAGCGGTGACATTACTCAATCAATTCTCTCATCCGGGGTTGATCGACCAATGGGCCAGCCAGCCGCATTGGGTCAAGGGTCATGAAAACAGTATTGAGGTGGTGTTTCCTTTTGCCGCGGGGTCAATCATTCAAGCGCTATCTGACTGGCTCGCCGTACAGGTACCGGAAAACGCAAGCCAGTTTTCATTGACCCAGCGCGTCGCTCCGCTGAAAGCCGGTGACAAAGCGCCGGTAAAAGGGGTGAAAAATCTGATTGTGGTCAGTTCGGCAAAAGGGGGCGTTGGTAAGTCCACCACAGCAGTGAACTTAGCGCTCGCGTTGCACGCAGAAGGGGCAAGTGTGGGGCTGTTGGATGCAGATATCTACGGACCGTCGGTGCCTCTCATGCTCGGTGCACAGCATAGCGAACCGCAAACCCACGATGGCAAACTGATGGAGCCTGTGTCGCGCTATGGCATTGTCTCGAATTCGATTGGCTATCTTGTACCGGCCGACAACGCGACAGTCTGGCGTGGTCCGATGGCGTCGAAAGCGTTCGCTCAATTAATCAATGAAACCCGCTGGCCTGACGTGGATTATTTGGTGGTAGATATGCCACCGGGGACGGGGGATATCCAATTAAGTTTGGCACAACAGTTCCCGGTAAACGGCGCGGTGGTCGTGACGACTCCGCAAGACCTCGCACTCGCCGATGCGATAAAAGGCGTGGCGATGTTTGAGAAAGTCTCGGTCCCTGTATTAGGGGTGGTGGAGAACATGAGCTATCACATTTGTTCGAACTGTGGGCATCATGAGGCAATTTTTGGTACGGGTGGCGCTGAAAAAATGGCGAAGCAGCAAGGCACGCCAGTTTTGGCGCAGGTACCATTGCATGTATCCATTCGTGAAGACATTGATAGCGGAAAGCCAAGTGTGGTGGCACGTCCTGAGAGTGAGCACACCAATGCGTATCGTGATATGGCGAGCACCGTGGCGAGTAAACTGTATTGGCAAGGTGAAACGCGCCCTGAACAGATAGCTATACAAACCTTGCCCTAGAGGTTGAGCACGGACCACTGTTGAGACGCGAATGCCGGCTGATGTGGCGATCAAGCAAGATTTTCGCTGGCGCCAGCCGGCTCAACTCCCTATAATCAGGCGGTTTATGTTGATTCCGCCAAGTTTCCTCTGGGTATTCATATTATGAGTGATAACAACCACCACTGCGTTATTATCGGCATCGCAGGCGCCTCTGCATCCGGTAAAAGCCTTATCGCCAGCACCATTTATAAGGAATTAAAGGAAAAAGTCGGCGATCATCAAATCGGCGTGATCACGGAAGATAGATACTACCGCGATCAAAGCCACCTCAGCATGGAAGAGCGCGTAAAAACGAATTATGACCACCCACAGGCACTGGATCACGATCTGTTGTGTGAGCATTTGGAAGCATTGGTCGCCGGTCAGTCGGTTGATGTGCCGGTATATAGTTATTCTGAGCACACCCGAATGGCGGAAACCACGACGATGACCCCGAAAAAAGTCATTATCCTCGAAGGTATTCTGCTGCTCACCGATCCTCGTCTTCGCAATTTGATCCACGCTAGCGTCTTTATGGACACCCCACTTGATATCTGTTTGCTACGCCGCATGAAACGTGATGTTGCCGAGCGTGGCCGCACCATGGATTCTGTCATGGAGCAATATCAAAAGACGGTCCGCCCTATGTTTATGCAGTTTATTGAGCCGTCAAAACAATATGCAGACATCATTGTGCCTCGCGGGGGTAAAAACCGGATTGCCATTGATGTGCTAAAAGCGCATATTGCCCGTTTGCTAAAAGCGTAAATCAACCGATAATCTAGCGAATAGCGGCACATGCGACCTTGCGTGGTGCCGTGTTCTAAAACCATCTACAGTGAGGAACCCCGATGCGACTGTGCGACAGGCATATCAAAGAGCACCTCGATGATGGCCGCATCAAAATTGATCCGCGTCCGGCTGATGCATCGATTTCAGGTGTCACGGCTGATGTGACCCTAGGTAACCAATTTCGTGTCTTTAATGATCATGGCGCCCCATACATCGATTTGTCTGGCCCAAAAGAAGAGGTCAATGCGCAACTCGAAAAGGTGATGAGTGATGAAATCGAGGTTGCTGAAGGAGAGGCATTTTATTTGCACCCCGGGCAGCTGGCTCTGGCCGTCACTCATGAATCCGTGACTCTACCCGATGATATTGTTGGCTGGCTTGATGGCCGTTCATCATTGGCGCGTTTGGGACTGATGGTGCATGTGACCGCGCATCGTATCGATCCAGGTTGGTCGGGCCGCATTGTGTTAGAGTTTTATAATAATGGCCGTTTGCCGCTTGCGCTGCGCCCGGGCATGCCCATCGGCGCGCTTAGTTTTGAGCCTATGTCAGGTCCGGCAGAGCAACCCTATAATAAGCGTGATAACGCCAAATATAAGAACCAACAAGGGGCGGTCGCCTCGCGAATTAGCCAAGATAAGGCTTAACTATCAAAATGCGCCTAAGGGCGCATTTTTTGATGAAATGGAACCAGATTGTCGAACTGTGGTCGATAACGCTATCAAATATAACGCGTTATTTTCGCCACGCGAACAAGGAGCATACAGTGATGGTAAAGAAAATTGCGGCGATAGTGGCTGGGTTACTGGTCATCCTTATCGGCGGTCTGGCCGCCGTTGTCGCCACCATTAACCCGAATCAATTTAAGCCGATGTTGGTTGAACAAGTAAAGCAGCAAACTGGCTTTGATTTGGTCATTGATGGTGATATCGATTGGCAGTTTTGGCCGAGCTTGGGCTTCTCAGTGGCGGATGTGGCGGTGAAAAACCGCCCTGGGTTTGATGAGCCAAACTTGCTCGCGCTGTCTCGCGCGCAAATGTCTATTGATGTGTTGCCTTTACTGTCTCAGCAGCTCCATGTGGGTGAAATTTTACTGCAAGACCCGCGTATTTTTGTCCAAACGCTTGCCAATGGTGAAACTAACCTTACCCCACAGCAAGCCGAGTCTGAAACCACCACGGAAAGCACACCTGTGACACCGAGCAACTCAGCATCACCAGCCGAAACACCGGCTGCTGGCTGGGATATAAGGCTACAAGGGTTGCGTGTCAGTAATGCCAGTGTGCTGCTCAAAGATGATCAAGCGAGTACACAGACACGCCTTGATGAGGTGAATGTAGAGATTGGCAATTTGGCACCGGCGGTGTGGACGCCGGTAAGCGTTTCGCTGGTGGGAAGCCAAAATGCAGATACCTTTTCCCTACAAGGCCAAGGCGATGTGAAACTGATGACGGATCCCATGCAAAGTCAGTTACGTCAGTTTGCGATGACGTTATCTGCGCAGTCGGGAGATGTGACACTGAGCGAAGCGAATCTTACCTTAGAAAGTTTTGCGCTGGGTGAAGCTTCAGCGCTTGGGTTTAACGCCAAGTTAAAGACGGCGGATATGGACGTGGAAACGTCGGGTAAAGCGCAAGTCACGGTTGCGTCGTCTTTGAAGCAGTTTGCGATTCAAGGGCTGGATATGTTGACTAAGGTCTCGGGTGAGGCGGTGCCTAATCAGTCAATCACGCAGCAGCTGGCAGCGGATATTGATTATGATATGGACGCGAATGCGGTCACGGTGACGGATCTTGTCGGCCGTTTAAACACCGACCAAGTGATCGTGGATGGCAAAGTAGCCGTCAAGCTCACTGATATTCCCCAAGTTCGTTTTGCGCTGAACACTAACCGCATTGATGTGGATGCATTGCTGCCCACGACGACAGAGGCGCCGCAACAAGATAAAGGCAATGCCGCTTCGGCGTCTTCATCATCGGCTGCCCCACAAGCGCAAACCACGCCAGCATTGAGTCGAGAAGAGCCTGATCTATCCGCGCTACAACAATTGGATGTAGCGGGAACCCTTGCACTTCAAGGACTCAAAGTCGCTAATGTCGAACTCGGTCAAACTGAAGCCGAAGTAACCATTAACCGGGGTAAAGTCACCTTATCGCGCTTTGTGACAGAGGCCTATCAAGGCACGGTATCGACCAGTGCGGTATTGGATGCGTCGGTCTCGCCGGCACGGTACGAGGTCAGCAAGCGGGCGCGTGGTATCGAGGTGCTGCCGCTACTTCAAGACGCTGCCGAAGTTGATCTATTAGCAGGTAAAGGAAACGTTGACGTCAATGTACAAGGTAAGGGGCTATCTCCTTATGCATTGCGTAAAGCCATCAATGGCCGTGTTGCGATCTTCTTTGAAGACGGTGCAATCAATGGGATCAATCTGGCCCAGATGCTGCGTGAAGCCAAGGCAACGCTCAAAGGTAAGAAGTCGGCATATGTTGACGAAGTCCGTAAAACAGACTTCAGTGCGCTGACCGCGAGCTTTGTGCTTGGAAATGGGATGGCGCGGACCAACGATTTATTGCTGGAAGCGCCTGCGCTGCGTGTACGCAGTGAAGGGCAGACAGATTTATTGAAAGAGACGCTCGATTTTGCGGTGTATACCTCTGTGGTCGAGACCAGCAAAGGCCAAGGCGGCAAAGACATCGATGAGTTGCGAGATGTGACCATTCCGGTCGATGTTGCGGGAACATGGCAGGCGCCAAGTTACAAACTCGACATTAAAAAGCTATTGAGTAGCAATAAAGTGCTGGAAGAGAAAGCGCGCAAAGAAGCGCAACGCGGCATTAAAAAACTACTCGGGGATAAAGCGGATGACGAGAAAGTGAAAGAGGCGGCTGACAAGTTACTCAACCTGTTTCAATGATCGCTTTATGCGGCACCAAGCTATCTAATACAAACAGGACAAAGGACAGATATCGGATATGGATTCTGTAACACAAGCTGCCTTGGGGGCGGCTGTCGCGGGTGTAGTTGCAGGCCGACGCTGCAGCCCTAAGGTGCTCTTGGCGGGGGCACTGTTAGGAACCTTACCGGATCTCGACGTCGTGATTGATTACGGCGATCCGGTAGCGAATACCGTCAACCACCGTGGCTTTAGCCATTCACTGTTTGTGTTACCGCCCTTGGGTGTCGCGATAGCGGCACTGTGGTGGCGCTTGAGTAATAAAACATGGCCTTTATGGCAGCTGATGGTGCTGGTGATCAGTGTGTTGGTTACCCATCCATTGCTTGATTCTATGACGGCGTATGGTACGCAACTTTTTTGGCCGCTGGATAAGCCGCCTGTTGCGGTCGCCAGTATCTTTATCATCGACCCCTTGTATACGCTGCCATTGCTTATCGGTGTGCTTGCGGCCCTAGTATGGAGGGCCAACGCAGCAAGGCTATGCGTGATTGGACTGATCGCCTCGAGTCTTTATTTATTAAGTTCTGTGTATCAGCTTGAGCAAATAAAAGCGCGCGTGGCACAACAAACCCAAGGCACTGAGCTGGCGGGAAAGCCTATGTTTATTACCCCTACGCCCTTTAATACGGTGCTTTGGCGTATTGTGGTAAGAGGGGAGCAGACCTATTGGGAAGGGCTTGCCTCGCGATTGGATAAAACACCTGAGATCGATTGGATGGCGTTTGAGCAGCAAGGATGGCCGTTGGCGGAGTCAGAATCATTGACCGCCTTGCGCTTTTTTGCGCGGGACTTTTTACGCTATGAAAATCGTGGGGGGCAGCAAGTTGTTACAGACCTGCGATTAGGTATGGCGAACTATCGGCCGTTCCAGTTTTTGCTTGCCGAGCAAAGTGACCAAGGAGAATGGCGCCCTGTTCCGCCGCGTCAGCTAGAGCCAGGGCCGGTCTTGCCACGCACTATCCCTGCCCTCTGGCGGCGCTTACTCGGCGACCAGTCGATTGATGCGTTGTTGTGTAATCAAAAAGATTGCTACCCGAATGAGGAACAACAGGCAAAGGTCCGTTCAGCCTCCTGAGGTTGGTCAGCACCATAAATAAAAATGGGCGTATTCGCCCATTTTTTTATGGCGAAAACCAGTACTACCAGTCGATACCTTGGCGCGCTTTGATCCCAGCATCAAACGCATGCTTTACGTTACGGACTTCTGAGACCGTATCGGCCATATCTACCAACTGGCGGTGGGCACCTCGCCCGGTGATAATCACCGATTGGTCGGCGGGCCTTGCCTGCAATGCGGCGACCACGCTTTCTAGTTGAATATAACCATAGGTGATCATATAGGTGATCTCGTCAAGGACGACCAAGTCGTAGTTTGGATCAGCCAGCATGGCTTGGCAGTGTTGCCAGATTTGCTGCGCGGCTTCCGTATCGGCGGTTTTATCTTGGGTGTCCCATGTAAATCCGGTGCCCATCACGTGAAAGTCAACGCCATGCTGCGATAGCAGATCGCGCTCGCCACATGCCCACGTTCCCTTTATAAACTGCGCCACCCCGCATTTGAGCCCGTGGCCCGTTGCTCGTGCTACTGTACCGAAGGCAGAGGTTGATTTGCCTTTTCCATTCCCCGTAATTATCAGCAGTAATCCTTTTTCTTGCTGAGCCGCTTCTACGCGGGCATCAACCATTTCTTTGAGTTTTTGTTGGCGTTTTTTATGACCCTGTTCAGACATTTGATTTCCAATAAACGATGAACCTGTGTCTATAGTAAAGAGACCATGCACTGAACACCACCCATACCTAGGCCAATCAAGGATGAAATGATGAAACAAACAATGCGATGTCTAGTGGCAGTAACATGTCTATTCTCACTTCCGGTATTGGCGGGAGAGCAGATAGAGTATCAATTGGGCAATGAGATGTTTTCCGGGTATTTAGCGACTCCTAGCTCGGTTGAAAAGGGCAGTGTGGTGATTATCCATGACTGGGACGGCCTAACCGAGTATGAACAGCAACGAGCAGACATGTTGGCGGRAATGGGGTATCGTGTTTTTGCGCTCGATATGTTCGGTAAAGGAAATCGGCCTCAAACACTAGAGGCGAAGCGAGCAGCGACAGGCGCGCTTTATAAAGATAGAGCACGGATGCAAACCTTAATTCAAGCGGGCATGGCAGCGGCACAGTCGCAAGGAATTGAGGCGCCCGTGGTGGCAGGATATTGCTTTGGCGGAACAGTGACACTCGAACTTGCACGCAATCCGCAGCAGATGCCAGTCAGTGGTTATGCCAGTTTTCACGGTGGTTTGGAAACCCCAAGTGGACAGGCATATTCACAAGATATTGCGCCACTTTTTATTGCTCACGGTGGTGCGGATAAAGCCGTTCCCATGAGTGAATTTGCGCAGCTGATTAACGAACTTGAAGCCGCCAACCTTGATTACTGGTCGCAAGTATATGCTGGGGCGCCCCATGCCTTTACTGTCTTTGGCTCGGAGCGTTATCGCGAACAAGCCGACAAGCAGTCTTGGCAAGCATTCACCCAGTTCCTTTCCGAACAACTGAGCGTCGATTTGGCAAACCAATAAGGATTTAAAATGATACGTCATGTACTGGTAGTACGGTTTGTGCCCAATGCGCGCGATGCACAGATTCAAGCTGTCCGTGATGCGTTCGAGGCGATGCCCTCAACCATTGAAGGGGTGGAGTCGGTAGAGTGGGGCGAAAACAATAGCCCAGAGGGGAAAAACCAAGGTTATAGCCATGTGATTTTAATGACCTTTCGTGATGAGGCGGCGCGACAAACCTACTTACCCCATCCTGCACACGAAGCGTTAAAAGACGTGTTTCGTCCCGTGATTGAGGATTTAATTGTGATTGATTATACGGTGGCACTAAGCTAGTCGCGCAAATGGACGGCCTGATACACTGTGAGCTCGCAGGCAAACGGAGTAATAGTGAATGAAGGAAGCGACAACGACACCCAGTGTATTGGTGGTATGTTTAGGCAATATCTGTCGCTCGCCGACAGCTGAAGCCGTGCTGAGAGCACGTGCTGAGACAAGAGGACTGGCGGTTCGTATCGACTCGGCAGGGACGGCGGGATGCCATCAAGGTAATCCGCCCGACCCACGTAGTCAAAAAGCGGGGGAAGCGAGAGGGTATTCCTTCGCAGGTATTCGTGCTCGACAGATCCAGCCCGATGATTTTGCAAAACACGATATGATATTGGCGGCGGATCAGAGCAACTTATCCGACTTACAAATGATGTGCCCAGATGCGCATCAATCCAAGCTCTCTTTGTTTTTAAGTTGGAGTGAGGGAGAAGAACAGGAAATCCCCGATCCCTACTACGGTGGCGCGCAGGGGTTTGAAAAAGTGTTGGATTTGCTGGAAGAAGCGGCGGATGGGGTGCTTGACCATATCAAAATGCGATTTAGCGCTTAAGCCGGAGATGTCGGCGTTAAGCCAATAAAAAAGGCGCGATAAGCGCCTTTTTTGAGTCTATTATTCGCTTTGAGCCCATCACCATTTTTTCTTTGGTGCGAAGAGTTCGTCGAGTTCGCTTTTCTCTTGCTCTTGATCGGACTTGCTCTTTTCGTGACCGGTATTGAGTGTTTGTGTCACTTCAGTGTGCATTTGCTGAAGGCGTTCTTTCATTTGCGCTGAGTAATTGTCGTTTTTGGTGCCCAATACATCGATCGCTTTCTTCAACAATTGTTGTGCCGTTCCTAACTGGCCTTTGCGCTTCGCTTCGTTAGCGCGCTTCACCACGTTCTCAATATTGATTTTGAGCTGCATCTGCTCAAGGCGCGCATTTTCAGCCACAAAGGCTTGGGTTTGTAAACGGCCTTTTGAGTGCTCTGCCTTAATCACCGAGCGAAGGCGCTTTACCAGTTTCAGCATAGAAATGGCTTGGCGGTCGCTATCTGGGACACGAAATGATGTCGATTCTTTGTTCGAGAAACTCTGTTTAATTTGGTCAATTTGCGCTTGCGTGGCGCTGATACGCTGCGGAATAGATTTATCTGAGTTATCGATTTCATGCATTGCTTTAAGTGAATCAAGGATCTTCTTGTTCAAGCAAACTAACAAAGTCCCGCTATAAGGCAGGTTGTGAGCGTTACCAATTAGCTCTTCGGTGGCGTCGATTACCGCAATGTGTTTGGCCATTTCTTGACGCTTATGCGATTCAATCTGTTTGCGCTGTTGAGCCAAAATGTTGTAGCCGACAATCAGGCCGAGCAATATGACACAAAGGCCAGCTATCAAGGCAATATTCATAATTCAGCGTCGATGTTCCTTGTAATAAACTCAACTGATTAAGATACACGATCTCTAAGGTCAGAGATAGCATGAATACAGGTGTTAACACGGTTCAGTGATCCGTCTCTAACCTGAGTTTCAACCTCACTTACGTTCGATCTCGCGTCAGTTTGTTTGAGTGTGGCCCATGTTGGTGGAATTCGCGACTCTAATTGCTTGATTCTGGGTTTTCCTCGCAGGAATATTCCATCATTCTCACACCATAGGCACAGGATCGATTAGTGAATGTGCAATCACTAACGTTTATATAACCAAAGCCTATTAAATAATCGAATTTGGGTATATAAATGAAGAAGAGAAATCCCAAGGCGGTCACTTTTATTACGAGGCTCATGCGTCTGCACTATGAAACTACAACAGCTTAGATACATCGTTGAAGTCGTCAATCATAACTTGAATGTGTCTGCAACGGCAGAGAGTTTATATACCTCTCAGCCTGGGATCAGTAAACAAGTCAGGTTATTAGAAGATGAGCTGGGCGTGCAGATTTTTGAGCGGAGCGGTAAGCACTTAACCAAAGTGACACCGGCAGGTGAGGCGATTGTCTCGATTTCGCAAGATATTCTCTCACGGGTTGAAAGCATTAAGGCGGTGGCAAGCGAGCATACCCACCCAGAGATGGGGAACCTAAATATTTCAACCACGCACACCCAAGCGCGCTATGCACTGCCTGAGGTGATCAAAACCTTCACTGCACGTTTCCCGAAAGTGTCGTTGCATATGCACCAAGGCACACCCACGCAAATCTCAGACTCGGTCGCTAAAGGGACGTCGGACTTTGCGATTGCAACGGAAGCCTTTCACCTCTATGAAGATCTGGTGATGCTACCTTGTTACCACTGGAATCGCTCAATCATCGTTACCCCAGATCACCCACTGGCGCAGAAAAAGCAGATCACCATCGAAGATTTAGCGGCTTATTCACTGGTGACCTATGTGTTTGGCTTTACTGGTCGCTCAGAGCTCGATGAAGCCTTTCATCGCGCTCATCTCACCCCCAAAATTGTCTTCACCGCGACCGATGCCGATGTGATAAAAACTTACGTGAAATTGGGGCTCGGAGTCGGGGTGATTGCCAGTATGGCGATGGACAGTCATACAGATACCGATTTGGTAGCGATTGATGCGAGCCATATCTTTGGTGCCAGCACCACCAAGATTGGCTTTCGTAAAGGAACCTTCTTACGAAGCTATATGTACGACTTTATCGAACGTTTCGCACCTCATTTAACGCGCAACGTTGTTGACCAAGCCGTCGCACTGCGCTCTAACGACGAAATCGAGGCAATGTTTAAGGACATTCCACTACCAATTCGATAAAATAATAGATTGCCATTAGGGCTGCTTCGGCAGCCCTTTTTGATCCCAGTGACGCCGCTATTTGTCGAGCAATCAAGGTGCCAGCCCGATGCCTAACTCGTTATATCTTGTTCAATTTAAGCAACTGACCGAATTGCTGGTGGAGTATCAGTGGTTATGGCGGCCCATGCCGATGGCACATGCGCGTCTGCCTTGGTCATCGTGTCCTGAACTGTGTGAATGGCTTTCAACGCTCGACATTTCACAGGCCGCGCAATGGAAGGCGGCGCCAAACCAAGTGGCAGAGCAATTGGCGAAGTGGTGGCCGGCGTTGGCCGCGATTCCACGCTTAACGGATGTCCCAGAGGCTAAGATGGCAGCAGTGGCTATGGATGAGCGGCTTGGCGTGGGAGTCCCCGGGCGGAAGTGGGCGCAAATTCGCGCTTACTTGAGCGCCGTCCCCACACAACCATCCACGCAACGATATCTAGAGTGGTGTGCAGGAAAAGGATATTTAGGCCGTGCTGTGGCGGCAAGTACACCCGCGCGAGTGGACAGTTTAGAGTGGCAGCAGGCGCTTTGTGAACAAGGCCAAGCCTATGCTGAACAGCACCAGTTGCCGATACAATTTCATCATCTAGATGCCTTTAGTGAGGCGGCATTATCCGTGATTCATCGCTGCGATCATGCCTTGGCGCTGCATGCTTGTGGCGATCTGCATGTGCACCTATTGCGCCAAGCGGTTGCGGCCGATCTTAACGCGATTAGTGTATCACCGTGTTGTTATCAATTGATTACGGGTAAGACGTATCAACC